>JBGUUN010000279.1:0-14643 GCA_045133555.1 Oscillospiraceae bacterium | reverse complement strand
CTTTTACTTGTGCATTTGGTTGCACTGCTTTCGGCTTATCTGAAAAGCGTGTCCAATACCTTGATCTGCGGTTCGGTTTTAACCGGTATTTGCTTTTTGATCGTCATGATCGGCGATGCAAAACGGATGACTGTGCTGCCGTCTTTGGCATTTTTGTTTTCAAAGCAGTTTGCGTATACCGCAGATCTGACCGGAATGTGGTTTCTGCCGCTGTTCTGGGGCGTGCTGTCCGTGGTTTCGTTGCTGCTGCATCAAAATCGGATGAACCGCATTCGCCGCTGATATGATTTGCTATAAAGCCGCCTTGATTTTGTTCAGGGCGGCTTTTTCCAGTCTGGAAACCTGCGCCTGTGAGATGCCGATCTCGGATGCAACCTCCACCTGCGTCTTGCCTTGGATGAATCGCTTGGAAAGGATGTTTCTCTCCCGCTGACCCAAAGCTTTGATCGATTCCTTTAAGCAGATTTCCTGTGTCCAGTCGTCAAGCTGATCCCCGGTGCCCAGCTGATCCAGCACATAGATGGTGTCGCCGCCGTCGGAATAGACCGGCTCATATAATGAGATCGGAGCGGCGATCGCCTCAAGTGCCATGACCACTTCATGCTTCGGAAGCTGCAGCTCTTTTGCGATCTCATCTACCGTCGGTTCAGTGCCGTTTTGTGCTGTCAGCTGCTCGCGCATCTGCATCGCACGGTAGGCAAGATCCTTGAGCGACCGCGAAACGCGCAGAGCGCTGTAATCCCGCAGGTATCGCCTGATCTCACCGATGATCATCGGCACGGCATAGGTGGAAAATTTTACCTCATGGACCGGATCAAAGTGATCGATCGCTTTCATCAGTCCGATGCAGCCGACCTGAAATAAATCGTCGGGATTTTCACCGCGCCCCGAAAATCGCTGTACCACACTCAAAACCAAGCGCAGATTGCCCTCGATCAAACGCTTGCGCGCGGCGGTGTCGCCGTTTTGGATTTTGCACAGCAGTTCCTTCTTCTGCGCATCGGATAAAAGCGGCAGCTTGGATGTGTCGATGCCGCAGATTTCAACCTTCATATAGCCTGGATGGGTCTTTGCATACATATCGTTACCTCGTTTTATTGACTTGAAAAAACGGATAATCACATTATGGACCGCAAACCGCGGATTATACTGCCAAAAAGAGGGAACAAGAGAGCGCGGCATTTTATAAAAAGGCGAAATAATTGTCAAAAATTCGTGTCTATGATATTTACAAACCCTTCTAAAAATGGTATAATTACAATGAGTTTTCATATATCGAATTACAGATTTTTATAGGAAGCGAGAAGATCGGTGATGAAAAGATGGACCCTGACAGGCGATAAAGCCTTGGATAAAACAGCAAAACAGAGGGCTGTGCGGCAGATCATGGCAAGCTATGACTGCGGTACGCTGCTTGCAACGCTTTTGGTGCAGCGCGGCTACGATGCCGAAGCTGCAGCGGAATTGCTGTCGGAAGAACTGCTGTTTGATGACCCGTTTGAACTCAAGGATATGGACCTTGCGGTGGAGCGAATCAACCGTGCGGTGGATGAATTTGAGCGCATCGTGATCTACGGCGATTATGACTGTGACGGTGTTACCGCAAGTGTACTGCTTTATACCTTCCTGTCTACCTTGGGTGCGGATGTTGAGATTCGCCTGCCGCACCGTCAGAAGGACGGCTACGGACTGCATGAGGATGCTGTGAAAAGAATGGCCGAGGATGGGGTACAGCTGATCATCACGGTGGATAACGGTATCTCCGCAATTGAAGAAGCAAAACTCATCTCCGAACTGGGGATGGATCTGGTGGTCACCGACCATCATCTGCCGGGCGATGAACTCCCGCAGGCGGTCGCTGTGGTAGACCCGCACAGAAAGGACTGTGAGAGCCGATTCAAGGACCTTGCCGGCTGCGGTGTGGCACTCAAACTCGTTGCCGCATTGCAGGAGGGAGATTATGTCACCGCTTTTGAATCCTTTGCTTCTGTTGCAGCGATCGGTACGGTCGGCGATATCATGCCGATGACCGACGAAAACCGCTCGATCGTCCGCTACGGTATCCGGCAGCTTTCGCAAAACGATATGCCGGGACTCAGCGCATTGATGGATGTGGCGGGTGTTCGCCCGGAACAGATCACTACCCGTGATATCGGGTTTGGTTTGGTCCCGCGCATCAATGCCGCAGGCAGACTCGACGATGCGATGGCGGCGGCAGATCTGCTGCTTTGTGAGGATTACCGTGAGGCAAGAAAACTTGCCGAACGCCTGACCGAGGCAAATGCCGCAAGACAGAAGCTTGAGCATCAGATCACCGAGGCGATCGGCTTGCAGTTTGCAAAAGACCCGATCAAGACCTATCAGCGTGTGCTGGTGGCTTCCGGTGAGGATTGGCATTCCGGTGTCATCGGCATCTGTGCCGCACGTCTGGTCGAACAGTACGGTAAACCGTCCTTCGTGCTTGCCATTGATAAAGAAAGCGGTATGGCACACGGTTCGGCACGCGGCTTTGCAAGCTTTTCGATCTATGAGGCGCTGCTTGCAACAAGCGAACATCTTGCTGCATTCGGCGGACATGAGGGCGCGGGCGGATTTTCGCTTACGGTCGAGAATATCCCGAAATGGGAGCAGGCTCTCTATGACTACTGTGCCAAGGTATTTGACCGTATGCCGGAATTTGAATTGCAGGCTGATTTGCTTGTCACCGCCGATGTACTGCATCCGCAGGCGGTCAAAGAGCTTTCCCGCCTCGAACCGTTCGGCTCCAAACCGACCGGCGAGAAGAATAAAGCTCCGGTCTTTGCACTCAAAAACTGCGAATTGCTGCAAAAGATCCCGCTTTCCGGCGGTAAGCATCTTCGCCTGAAGGTCGAGAATGCAGGTCATACCGCAGATGTTTTGATGTTCGGTACCCCGGCGGACAGCTTTTATTATCCGGTCGGTGCAAAACTTGATTTTCTGGTCAGCGCATCGGTATCGCAGTATCAGGGAGCAGATCAGCTGTCCTTGCGTGCGGTCGATCACCGCGCATCCGGTATTATTCAGGATAAATTCTTTGCGGCAAAGGCATATTATGAAAAACTGCGCCGTAAAGAGAAAATCACCGATCATGCCGTGCTTTTGCGTATGGGTCCGACCCGTGAGGAGATCGGCACGGTGTATAAAGCACTGATGCAAAAAGAACTCTGGGAGCAGGATGTCGAGAATCTGTATCCGATCATAGTCGATCCGCAGAACTTAAACTATTGTAAATATCGCCTTTGTGTGGATATTTTGAGCGAACTGGAATTTGTCCGTGTGGATAAACGCACCGGCTATCTTTACTGTTCGCCGTCCAAGCAGAAGGTCAACTTAAATGAATCCAAGCTTTACGCTTACTTTAATAAACTTGCAGAGAAAAACGCCGAATGACGGCCGACCGTAAACGAGGAATCGTTATACGGTCTGAAGGGAAGGTTTTATGTCGAACGCATCGCGATTGATTCCACATTACGAAAATCAGACGATTGATGACCTCATCGAGCGAATCGAAGCGACAAAAAAGAATATCATCGATACCGATCTGGTTCGTATGGCGTATCAGACTGCACACGAAAATCACGGCGATCAGCGCCGTCTTTCGGGTGAGCCGTATATCATCCATCCGCTGGCAGTAGCATATATCCTGTTTGATCTGGGTATGGATACCGAGACCATCTGCGCAGGCTTGCTGCATGATGTCATCGAGGATACCGGCTGCACCGAGGATGATCTTGCCAAGAAATTCGGCAGATCGATCGCACAACTGGTACAGGGTGTTACCAAGATCACCCAGATGAGATTTACCAGCAAAGAGGAGCAGCAGTCGGAAAACGTCAGAAAAATGCTGCTTGCCATGAGTGACGATATCCGCGTCATCATCATTAAACTCGCAGACAGACTGCATAATATGCGCACCATGGATTATCAAAAGGGCAGAAAACAGCTCGAAAAATCCTTAGAAACGATGGAGATCTACGCACCGATCGCACATCGCCTCGGTATCCGTCCGATCAAGGAGGAACTGGAGGATCTGTCCATCCGCTATCTGGATCCGATCGCATATGAGGAGATTCAGAATATGCTGCGCTCCAAGACCGAAGAAAGCGAGCAGTTTGTCATCGATATCCAGAAAAATATTTTGGAGCGCTTAGCACAAAGCCAGATCAGAGCGCATATCGAAGGCCGTGTCAAGAGCGTCTACGGTATCTACCGTAAGGTCTATGCCGCAGGCAAGAGCTTTGAAGAAGTGTTCGATATTTTCGCAGTACGCATCATCGTTGATTCCGAGACCGACTGCTATAACGTATTCGGTATCATCCATGATATGTTCCGCCCGCTGCCGAATCGCTTCAAAGATTATATTTCCACCCCGAAACCAAACGGCTATCGCAGCCTGCATACCACCGTTATCGGTCGTGAAGCCATCCCGTTTGAGGTACAGATCCGTACCTATGAGATGCACCAGACCGCAGAATACGGTATTGCGGCGCATTGGAAATATAAAGCCGGCTTAAAAGGTAAAGATAAACTCGACGGAACCATTTCCTGGGTACGCCAGATGATCGAAAACCAGCAGGAGGACGGCTCCGAGGATATCATCAAGAGCATCAAGACCGATCTGACGGTGGATGAAGTATATGCGTTCACCCCGAAAGGTGATGTTATCTGTCTCCCGGCAGGTGCTACCGTTATCGACTTTGCGTATGCGATCCATTCCGCAGTCGGTAACCGTATGATCGGTGCAAAGATCAATAAACGCATCGTCAGCATCAATACCGAGATCCAGACCGGTCAGATCGTTGAGATCATTACCACCAAAGCGGTGGGTCACGGCCCGAACCGCGATTGGCTCACCATTGCCAAAACCAGTGAGGCACGCAGTAAGATCCGTGCATGGTTCAAAAAAGAACGCCGTGAGGAGAACATCGAGACCGGTAAGATCGAACTCGAACACGCATTGCAGCGCAATAATATCGTGATCCCGGATGACGAGTACGATACCTTTGTGGAAAATCTCGCACATCGCCAGAAATATGAAAATGCGGAGGAATTCTACGCGGCCATCGGTTACGGCGGTATCGCAACCAGTAAATTCATCCCGCGTGTCAAGGATGAGTACCAAAAGGCACAGCAGGAGAAACTCGCCCAGCAGCAGATCCTGCAGCAGGGCACCGAAAACCTGCGCGATCAGCTTGCCGAGCATCAGCAGAATCAGAAAAAAGCCAAAACCTCCAAGAAGAACAGAAGCGGTGTCGAGGTTGACGGCATCGATAACTGTGAGGTTAAACTCGCACGCTGCTGTAATCCGATCCCGGGCGATGAGATCATCGGCTTTATCACCCGCGGCCATGGCGTTACCGTGCATAAATCCGACTGTACCAATATGACCGCCATCGAGAACGATCCGGAGCAGAAGGCAAGATTCATCAAGGTGCATTGGGCAAAAGGCGAACAGACCAACTTCTTCGGTACCCTGGATATCATTGCGGAAAACCGTATCGGTCTGCTTGCGGATATGGCAGTCTTGCTTTCCAATAACCGCGTTTCCATTGAGCGTATGGACAGCCATAATATGAAAAACGGCAATGCCAATATGATCGTTACCGTCAGTGTTCAGGATATCGCACAGCTCAACAGCATCATGCAGCAGCTTCGTAAGATTCGCGGCATCCTTTCGGTAGACCGCAGCGGTCAGGCATAAGATGCAGCAGAGAATGACGGTGGAATATAAAGATGTTTGCTTAAAGGCGGGAGAGAGCATGCCGCTGCCGCAATTTGAGGGCAGCGTGCATATTCGTCCAAAGGCAGACTGTGATGCGACGGTGCAAATCGGCGATATGCTGACAGCCGTTAGCGGACAGACCGTAACCGTGCGTGCCGGCAGTATCCTTGCGGTTAAAAGCGGCAATTTTACGGCTGATCTGCAATTTGAGGCGGATCTTGTGTTTTGAAACAATCCATTCACAAAAAGCACTTGATTATTCCATGAAATTGGTATATACTTTAGTGGTATAGTCCCGCATTGCGGGCAAAAACACCTATATATAACAGACAGACGGGAGATTCCCGTCGGTTAGGAGATAAAAGCAAAATGGGTTTACTTGAGAAAATTTTCGGCAGTTACAGCGAAAAAGAACTTCGCCGCATTGAACCGATCAAGGACGAGGTTTTAAGCTTAGAGTCGAAATATCAGAAGATGTCCGACCGTGTTCTGCGTGAGCAGACCAACATTCTGAAAAAGCGTGTTGCGGAAGGCGACAGCCTGGATGTCATTTTGCCGGATGCATTTGCGGTCATCCGTGAAGCAGCATGGCGTGTACTCGGTGAGAAAGCATATCCGGTACAGATCATCGGCGGTATCGTACTGCATCAGGGCCGTATCGCAGAGATGAAAACCGGTGAGGGTAAAACTTTGGTCGCTATTCTGCCGGCATACTTAAACGCATTGACCGGTAAGGGCGTTCATATCGTTACCGTCAACGATTATCTTGCAAAATATCAGTCCGAGGTTATGGGTAAGGTATTCCACTTCCTCGGTATGAGTGTCGGTCTGGTCATCCATTCCACACAGGATAAAAAAGCAGCATATAACGCAGACGTTACCTACGGTACCAACAACGAGTTCGGTTTCGACTATCTGCGTGATAATATGGTCACCCGTAAAGCGGATCGCGTGATGCGCGGCCAGAACTTTGCGATCGTCGACGAGGTCGACTCCATTTTGATCGATGAGGCAAGAACGCCGCTCATCATCTCCGGTGCCGGCGATAAATCCTCCGATCTGTATCAGCGTGCCAATATGCTCGCAGCAGGCTTAAAACCGTTCGTGATCGTTGAGTCCGACAATAAAGAGGACCAGGATGACGTCGATGCCGACTATATCGTAGATGAGAAGGCAAAAACCGCGACTTTAACTCCGAAGGGCATCAAAAAAGCAGAGAAATACTTCAATGTCGAGACCCTGACCGACTCCGAAAACGTGACCCTGATGCATCATATCAATCAGGCGATCCATGCACACGGCGTTAAGAAAAAAGAGATCGACTATGTTGTTAAGGATGGCGAGGTCATCATCGTCGATGAATTCACCGGCCGTCTGATGATCGGCCGCCGTTATTCCAACGGTCTGCATCAGGCAATCGAGGCAAAAGAGGGTGTAAAGGTCCAGAAAGAGTCCAAGACCATGGCGACCATCACCTTCCAGAACTTCTTCCGTCAGTACGGTAAGCTCTCCGGTATGACCGGTACCGCAAAGACCGAGGAAGATGAGTTCAGAGAGATCTATGCATTGGATATCATCGAGATCCCGACCAATAAACCGGTCGTCCGTAAGGATCACGATGACGTTGTATACCGCACCCTGAGCGCAAAATATAACGCAGTTGTCGATCAGGTAGCTGCTTGTCATGAAAAAGGTCAGCCGGTTTTGGTCGGTACCGTTTCCATTGAAAAGAGTGAACTGCTGTCTGCTATGCTGCGCCGCCGCGGTATCAAACATAATGTATTAAACGCAAAATATCATGAAAAAGAGGCACAGATCGTTGCTCAGGCAGGTCAGTTCGGTTCGGTAACCATCGCAACCAACATGGCAGGCCGTGGTACCGATATCAAGCTTGGCGGTAACGCAGAGTTCCTTGCCAAAAACCGTATGGTCAAGATGGGCTACGATGAACTGGTCGTCGAGGAGGCATCCGGTTTTGCGGATACCGAGGACGAAGTGATCCTCGAAGCAAGAAAAGTTTACCATGAGTGGCTGGCAAAATATAAAGCAGAGATCGCTCCGCAGGCTGATAAAGTCCGCGAGGCAGGCGGTCTGTTCATCGTCGGTACCGAGCGTCACGAATCCCGCCGTATCGATAACCAGCTGCGCGGTCGTTCCGGCCGTCAGGGTGATCCGGGTGAAAGTAAATTCTTCCTGTCTTTAGAAGACGATTTGATGCGTCTGTTCGGCGGCGAGCGTGTCCAGGCAATGCTGACCGCACTCAAGATCGAAGAAGATATGCCGATTGAAAACAAGATGCTGACCAAATCCATCCGTACCGCACAGAATAAGGTCGAGGATCAGCACTTTGCTATGCGTAAAAATGTCTTGTCTTACGACGATGTTATGAACCAGCAGCGTACCATCATCTACGATCAGCGTAATATGGTACTCGAGCAGCAGGATGTCAAAGAGAACATCGTGAAGATGATGAACGAATCCATCGAGGAAACCACATACTCTTACCTGGCAGATACCGATGTACACGAGGATTGGAACATCGACGGTTTGCGTGCGCATTACTACGGCTGGCTTACCACCGAGGAAGATTTCCGTTACGATACGCATCAGCTTGCGGATCTTGACAGAAAAACTCTGGTTACCATCCTCCAGAACCGTGCTATGAATAAATATAAAGCACTGGAAGAGAAGGTTGGCTCTAAAGTTATGCGTGAGATCGAGCGCGTGATCTTACTGCGCAGCGTTGACCGTAACTGGATCGACCACATCGATATGATGGATGAGCTGCGTCAGGGTATCGGCTTACGTTCTTACGGTCAGCATAACCCGGTCGTTGAATACCGTCTGGAAGGCTTCGAGATGTTCGATGAGATGATCGCAGCGATCCGTGAGGAAACCTATAAAGGCGTATTGCTTACCCGTGTCCGTGTTACCAACGAGCAGGGCGAAACCGTCCAGGAAGTGGATAACACCCCGCAGAATGCCGAGATGCCGAAGGCTGCACCGATCGCAAAACCGATCATTGATGAGGCACCGCGTATTCAGCTCGGTAAACTCAACGCATCCGTTGGCGATCAGCCGGTGAAAAAGACCACTACCCAGATCAAAAAGGTGCAGGTCGGCAGAAACGATCCGTGTCCGTGCGGCAGCGGTAAAAAATATAAAAAATGCTGCGGTGCAGATGAATAATCCAAACGCTCCGCTGCAAAAACACTGAAGGGGTCGGCTATTGCACCCACGCTGTGGCAACCCACAGGGTGGTGTTGACGGCTTAGCCCCAAAGCATGTAAGTAAAATACGGGGAGCGTTGGTCACAACGTTCCCCGATAAATTTATTAGGAGGAAATTTATATGGAAAAATACAAAGACAGTTCTTTGCCGGTAGAGGAACGTATTGCGGACCTGCTCTCGAAGATGACACTCGAGGAAAAGGCACGCCAGCTTGACCAGTATTCCGCATCCGATATCACTTATACGGATCCGATGACCGGAGTGCTTCATGCCAATTATGAAAAACTCGGCATCATGGGCGATAATCCGTACGGCGTCGTACAGTTAAGAGAGAGCAACGCAAAAGTCTATAACGATATCCAGCGCTATGCGATGGAAAATACCCGTCTGGGTATTCCGATCCTTTGCTGTGAGGAATCCCTCCACGGCTACTGTAAAGTAGGAGCTACGATCTTCCCGCAGCAGAGTGCACTCGGCTGTACCTTTGAGCCGAAACTCGGTGAAGAAATGGGTGTCGTAATGGCAAGAGAAGCCAGAGCCAGCGGTATTCAGGAACTTTGGGCACCGGTTTGTGACCTCGCAAGAGAACCGCGTTGGGGCAGAACCGAAGAAAACTTTGGTGAGGATACCTATCATTCTTCCAGATTTGCATATCATATCGTAAGAGGTCTGCAGGGTGACGATATCTCCCAGCCGGATAAGGTCGCTGCCGAACTCAAACATTACACCGGTTACGGTGTTCCGATCGGCGGTATGAACTGCGCACCGGCAGCTATCGGTAAGCACGAAATGTACGAATACTGCCAGCCGGTATTCGAAGCAGCGGTCAAGGATGCCGGTGCATATAACGTAATGTGCTCCTACAGTTCGATCGACGGTCAGCCGGTTCCGTCCGACAGAGAACTTCTGACCGAGGTACTGCGTGAGCAGTGGGGGATGAGAGGCTTTGTACGCTCGGATATGTGCGCGATCTCGATGCTCAACTGTGATCATAACGTTGCGGAAACCAGAGAAGAAGCAGTCAGAATGGCGATCGAAGCAGGTACTGAGGTACAGCTTTATGACTTCCCGCACGATTTCTATCAGAATGCGATCGTGGAACACGTCAAAAACGGTACCATGTCGATGGAGACCCTTGATATCGCAGTCGGCAGAGTTCTGCGTGTAAAATACGATCTCGGCTTGTTTGATCATCCGTATATCGATGAGACCCTGGCAGAAAAAGTATTCCACTGTGAGGAGCATCAGGCACTCGCATATAAGATCGCACAGAAATCCATCACCCTGTTAAAAAATGAAAATAACCTCCTCCCGCTGAAAAAAGATCTGAAGAAGATCGCAGTTGTCGGTCCGCTGGGCAACATCTTAAACTTCGGTAACTATACTGTTTCGGATGTAACTTATGATAAGATCACCATCTTCAGCACGCTCAAAGAAGCCGTTTCGGATGCGACCGAAGTGGTATATGAAAAGGGCTGCGAATTCAAAGATCTTACCATCCATCAAATCCCGAATGAGTGGTATGTAAACCTGACCGGTGAATACTTCAATAATACCGAAGGCCCGATCGGTGAGCCGGTACTCGTCCGTGAGGATAGAGCCATCGATTTCAGCTTTATCGCAACCAAGGCGGCAGACTGTGTCGACGCAAAATTCTCCGCACGCTGGACCGGTACCATCAAATGTCCGATCGAAATTGACGCATTTATCGGCTTCAAATGTCAGGACAGCATCAAACTTTGGGTGGATGATGATCTCATCATTGATGCTTGGGGCGACAAGAAAGGCGATTGCCTGGTACCGTTTAAGTTTGAAAAGAAATTCTATCGCATTAAGATCGAATACCGTAACGACGAACGCGGTGCACAGGTCGTTCTCGGCTGGCAGGATTATCCGGCTGATATGGATAAGGCAATCGAAGCTGCGAAAAATGCCGATGTGGTCATTGCCGCACTCGGTGACTACCATGAGATCACCAGCGGTGAAAACTTTGACCGCTGTGACTTAAATCTCCCGGGCAAACAGCTTGATTTTCTCAAAGCCCTCCATGCAACCGGCACTCCGGTCGTACTTGTATTGGAAGCAGGCCGTCCGATGACCATCAGTTGGGAAAAAGAGAATATTCCTGCTATCATCCAGGCATTCCCGGGCGGTGAATTCGGTGCGAAAGCGATCGTTGATGCATTGGTCGGCGATATCAACCCGGGCGGTAAACTGGCGATGTCCTATCCGAAGACCCTCGGCCAGATTCCGGTTTATTACAGCAGAAAACCGGCAGGCGGTAAGAGATACGTGGAAGGTGTGGATAAATATCCGCTTTATCCGTTCGGCTACGGCATTTCCTACACCACCTTTGCATACTCCGATCTTGAACTTTCCGCAGATGAAATTAAAACCGACGGTACTTTGACGGTTTCTTTCAATGTCACCAATACCGGTGCGGTCGACGGTGAGGAGATTGCTCAGGTCTACATCAGAGACTATTTTGCTTCGGTTGTCAAACCGGGTATGGAGCTCAAGGGCTTTGAGCGTGTTGCGCTGAAAGCAGGCGAGACCAAACGTGTGGAAATTGAACTGGATGAACTCGCATTCAGAACCTTAAATCCGAAATATCAGTGGGTCGTTGAACCGGGTAAGATGAGAGTCCTCGTCGGTCCAAACTCGGTCGAGCTCCCGCTTCAGTCCGACTTTATGATCGTCAAATAAATCAGTGACATTCGGAACAAATCAGAAACAGTTAAAACGCCCGGATGTTTGTCTGGGCGTTTTGCTGTAATGAAAGGTAAGGAAATATGGAGCTGAATCAGGATTATCAAATTCTTTTTACCGCACCGGACGGCATGGAAACCATTGCTTCCGATTGGGAAAAACATCATAAAAATGGATTTACCTATTTTAAGACCGTTCTGAACGGATTGTGGATCTCGGTTTTAATCGAAGATGCGGATACGATTCGCGTCAAGGTCTGTAATGCAAGCCATGAGAATGTCACGGGATTCGTCGGTGTCCGTTTCGCGTGGGATAATCCGGTCGACGGTTATACCCTGATCCCGGGAATTTATTATAACGGAAACCATCATAATATCATCAAAAATATTCCGTATCTGCATTTGCCCGAATCTCCGCTGTTTCAGGCATCCCTGTCCGCGGCATCCGTTCCTGCGGTATTTTCCTGGGACGGACAACGCACCGCATATCATTATGAACCTTCGCTGTCTTCTTTTGCCGGTTGGAACGGCGTGGAGTTGGACGCAAGCAGAAACTGTATGACCTTCTATGCACCGGCAAGAGAAAACCATCGTTACGGTTGGCTTGGTTTTTTTGAAACGAGAGATGCGTTTTGCTTTAAGCCGGGAGAGATCGTCAATATGAAACTGCATCGCTGCGCGTTTGAAGCAAGATCTGTCTGCGATCTTTACACGTATCTGTGGGAGAGGGGACGTTATCTGCCCGATCATCCTGCCGATAATTCGCCGCGTGTACCGGAAGAAAAGGCGGAACAACTGGTGCGGGATTGGGTCTACGAGAAGCATTGTACTTATGATAAAAACGGTGTTCCGTTGATATTGAATGCGTTTAACCATGTGGACCGGATCTGTCCGGATGAACTTCCGTCCGAATGGAATATTATGATCGGTTGGTGCAGCGGTACCATGACCGCACTTCCGCTGCTCAAAGCAGGCGGTAAATATCGGGATTATGCGATAAAGTACATTGATTTCCTGACGCAAAACGGCAATACGACCTCTGGTATCAAAGCACCTGTGTACGGAAAAGGGGAATGGATGTCTCCTTCGAATCCGGAATTCCAAAGCAGTTATAAGCATTGCCGATTCTATGCCGATTATATCTGCTATCTTGGAAAAGCCATCGCGTTTGAAGCCAAACACGGTTTTACGCACGAGAATTGGGAGAAGGATTTTTGCCACGGTATCTCGATGCTGCTTGATATCTGGGAAAAGGAGCATGATTTTGGCCTGCATTGGGATATATACGGCCAAGAGGTCGTCCTTGACATCAAAGGAAGCGGTGCGGGTGCCTTTGCACTTATGGCTCTGGCTGAGGGTGTAAGACATGATCCGCAGAACAGTCGACTGCTTACGGTGTTGGAGCAGGCGGCAGAGGTGTATTATCAAAGATGCGTAGTGACCGGTCGATGCGGCGGCGGCCCTGCCGATATTCTGGAAGCAGACGATTCCGAGAGCATTGCCGCATTGACAGATGCGTTGGTGCAGTTGTATGAGATCACGGGAAAAGAGGAACATCTGAAAATGGCGCTGCATGCCGGTCATATGTTCGCAAGCTGGGTACTTTGCTACAGTCCGCGATTCCCAAGCTGCAGTTCCACCGACGGACTTAATGTTTGCGGCGGTGTACTGGCGAATGTGCAAAACCGTCACGTCGGTCCGGGCATCTGTACGAATTCCGCACGGTTTGTCCATAAACTCGCTGAGATCACCGGTGATATGCGTTGGGAAAAGCTGTACCGACAGATCGGTGCTGCGGCAATCAACTGTGTTGCTATGTATGACGGAGAATTCTGGGGTTGGGATTTCAGCGAACCTTTTGCAGCCGGTATGGTGACCGAACAGATCAACGTGACCGATGCCATCGGTAAACCGGGTGAACCGGGATATGTCAGCGCTTCCTGGCCTGCAACCGCCGTTTTACTGGGCTATTGGGATCGTGAAGAATAAAAGAAAGGTGATAGAATATGGCAAATATTGCAGTAATCGGACTTTGCGGTATGTCTCTTTTTATGCGTGTACCGCATTTCCCGGTACCGGGCGAAACGCTCGAAGCCGCATCCATGATCAATGAGACCGGCGGCAAAGGCTTTAATCAGGCGATCGCAGCCGCAAGAGTCGGCGCATCGGTCAGCTACCTCGGCGCCATCGGTGACGATGCCGAAGGCGAGGTTTGTAAAAATGTGATGGCAAAAGAGGGCATCGATGCCACCTTTGTCCGTAATGAAGGGAAACGCACCGCATTCGCTGCCATCTTGGTGGATGATAAAGGTGAAAATCAGGTTATTGAACATCTCGGCGCGGAGCTTACCGTGCAGGATGTCTGTGATTTCGAGGATAAGATCAAGGCCTGCGATATCCTGCTTTTGCAGCATGAGGTGCCGGTCGAGGTCAATACCGCCGCCATCCGTATCGCTGAAAAATACGGTAAACGTGTTATCTTAAATCCGGCTCCGGCAAGAGCATTCCCGGACGAGCTGAAGCATCTGATTTTTGCCGTCACCCCGAATGAGACCGAGGCGAAGGCGATCAACGCATCCGATTTTGCAAACTGTATCGGCACCCTCGGCTCCAAAGGCTGCTCGGTCAACGGCACTCTGATTCCGTCCATCGCTGTCAAAGCGGTGGATACCACCGGCGCGGGCGATACCTTCAACGGTGTCTTTACCGCCAAATATGCCGAGACCGGCGATATGATTCTCTCCGCACATTGGGCAGTCGCCGCAAGCGGTCTGAGCGTTTCCAAACCGCATGTCTTAAACGCGATCCCGCAAAACGATGAGATCATTGCCGCACTCAAAGAAAACGGCAGAGAGGAATTTGTATGCTGACCTTGGTCAAGCTCACCGAACAAAACTATCCGCTGCTTGTCGATATGCTGGAGGAGTGGTACGCTGCCGGTGAAGAGATCATCCCGTATGC
>JBGUUN010000278.1:0-2230 GCA_045133555.1 Oscillospiraceae bacterium | reverse complement strand
ATAACAACATAAAATACATGATTCCACAGGAGGAAAGAAACATGAATTATGACGTAATCATCATCGGTGCGGGCCCGGGCGGTATTTTTGCCGCATATGAGCTGATGCAGTACAAGCCGGACATGAAGGTTGCGGTTTTCGAAGCAGGTCATGCCCTGAGCAAACGCCATTGTCCGATCGACGGTGAGAAGATCAAAACCTGTATCGGCTGTAAAAGCTGCAGCATCATGAGCGGTTTCGGCGGTGCCGGTGCTTTCTCCGACGGTAAGTATAACATCACCAATGACTTCGGCGGCACATTGTATGAATATATCGGTAAAAAACAGGCTTTGGACTTAATGCACTATGTTGATGAAATCAACTTAAAATTCGGCGGCGAAGGCACCAAGCTGTACTCCACCGCAGGTACCCGCTTCAAAACCCTGTGCATCCAGAACGACCTGCATCTGTTAGATGCTTCGGTCAGACATCTGGGTACCGATATCAACTATATCGTATTGGAAAATCTCTACGCATATCTGCAGGATAAGGTCGATTTCTTCTTTGATACTCCGGTACAGTCGGTCGGTGTCATTGAAAACGGCTATTCTGTCAACTGCAAAGATGCTTCCTACACCTGTGAGAAATGTATCGTTTCGGTCGGCAGAAGCGGCAGCAAATGGATGGAAAAGGTCTGCAACGAACTTCAGATTCCGGTACAGTCCAACCGTGTTGACATCGGTGTACGTGTTGAATTACCGGCAAGCGTATTCGCACATCTGACCGACGAATTGTACGAAAGCAAGATCGTTTACCGTACCGAAAAATACGGTGATAAAGTCCGTACCTTCTGTATGAATCCGAAGGGTGCTGTTGTAAACGAGAATACCAACGGTATCGTTACCGTAAACGGTCACAGCTATGAGGATCCGGAAAAACAGACCGAAAACACTAACTTCGCTCTGTTGGTATCCAAACATTTCTCCGAGCCGTTCAAAGATTCCAACGGTTACGGTGAGTCCATTGCACGTTTAAGCAATATGCTTGGCGGCGGCGTCATCGTACAGCGTTTCGGTGACCTGACCAGCGGACGCCGTTCTACCCCAAGCCGTATGAACGATGCGTTCATCACCCCGACCCTCAATGCAACGCCGGGTGATTTGAGCTTAGTTCTTCCGAAACGTATTTTAGACGGTATCATCGAGATGATCTATGCTCTGGATAAAGTCGCTCCGGGTACCGCAAACGAAGATACCCTGTTATACGGTGTCGAAGTTAAATTCTATAACATGGAAGTTAAGGTCAACGACAAACTGGAATCCTGCTATCCGGGCCTTTATATCATCGGTGACGGCAGCGGTATTACCCATTCTCTGTCGCATGCATCCGCAAGCGGTGTCTACGTTGCAAGAGATATTGCACAATAAACAAAACACAAAAACCCCCGCCATTTTAGACGGGGGTAATTTTTATATTACGGATTATGTTCTTTGACAAGTGCGATCAGCTTCTCCAGGTCCTCATACTTTGCAAGCTCTCCGCAGGCTTTGCGGAATGCCGGGGCACCGTGCAGACCTTTGAGATAGAATGCGGCCTGTCTGCGGCAGACCTTCATACCGCCGTATTCGCCCATATCCTCACAGACCCAACGCACATGACGTGCCAGCGTGTCCAGTTTCTCCTCCAGAGAAGGCGGAGCAAGACGCTCACCGGTTTCCAAGAAATGTCTGATATCGCGGAAAATCCACGGATTGCCGTAGCTTGCCTGACCGATCATCGCAAGATCACAGCCGGTATATTCCATCAGGTGCAGATAACTGTCGATCGAATCGATACCGCCGTTGCCGACAACCGGAATGCTGACCGCATTCTTTACCGCTTTGATGATATCTAAGTTTACCGGCGGGCGGTACATCTGCATACGGGTGCGGCCGTGTACCGTTAACATTGCAGCACCTGCCTTCTCCATCAGCTCGGCAAACTGCACCGCATTGATCGAATTGTCATCCCAACCGCTGCGGAATTTGACCGTGACCGGCACGGGAACGCTTTCCACTACAGCCTTGGTGATCTCATATGCAAGCTCCGGGGTTTTCATCAAAGCCGAGCCGCCGCCGTTTCCCACAACCTTCGGTACGGGGCAGCCCATATTTAAGTCAATGATCTCCGGATGATATTCCATTGCGATCTGTGCAGCCTTTACCATAAACTCCGGCTCGCTTCCGAACAGCTGTACCGCCATCGGACGCTC
>JBGUUN010000277.1:0-9009 GCA_045133555.1 Oscillospiraceae bacterium | reverse complement strand
CAAAGCTTTACGCCTTGTGTCGGGTTTCTTTATTTTGCCCGTAAGCACCGTATATGCCGTTTTATCGCCGCTGACACATCGAATGGCAACCATGCCCTGACGGCCCAAAAACGACTTTCAGCAGCCGTACAGCACTTGACGCTGCACAAAACGATATACAGCAAAAAAAGATCGGGGAAGATTCCCCGATCTTTCATATTATTTCGTTTCATATGCCCAGTTGAGCAGACTGCGCTCTCTGAAAATATCCTGAAGCGAGATCGCACGCTCGGTCAGCAAGATCTCCACCTGTCTCGGCATTACCTGCCGCATCTGAGCACGGACGGATTCCGCCGATTCGGTACGGTCTTTATCTAACCATGCACAGAAGATCTCTGCAGATTGCTCACAGTAATGCTCCAGCATCTCCGAAAGCTCTTTCGGCAGCGTACGGCAGATGCGGTAACGGATGACACAGTAATAAAGCAGGTACAGCTCCTCTTGTACCACACGCTTTAATACGTTGGAATACTTGGAGTGAAGCAGACGGTGGTAATTTTCCGAATGCTCCTCTTTGCTCTTTAACATCTGCATGACCGCTCTTTCCCAGTAAAACATCTGATCTTCATATAACGGAGATTTTACATACTTCCGGCAAAGATACTGGATGAGCTCGATGCGGTCCGAAAAATAATGATAGAACATCTGTCTGGAAACACCACTGCTCTCTGTGATATCGATAATGGTGATCTTATCCAGGAGTTTCTTCTCCATACATACTTCCAGTGATGCCGCTATTTCCTCTTTTGTCAATAAACTGCTACGTCCGCGTGACACAGTTTTCCCCCCCTAATATATCTGTTGTCTTTTATATCTTTTTATTTCTGCTGCTCAAATACATCCAATCCGCGCTCTTTCATGTCTTTTTGCATCTGTACACCGACCGCAAGCATCTCTGCGGCAGCATAGTGCAAACCGAATCTTCTCTGCGTTTCATCGAATTTACCGCATTCCTTGACGCGCTGCAGCATTGCATCCGCTTCTTCTTTGGAATAGGTGGTCAGCAGACACTGATAGAAGGTATCGAGCATTTCTGCCGCCTTCTCCTCATTCTTGGAAACCGGAAGACTTCTGCCTTCATACTTCTCATCATATGCTTTGCAGATTTCTTCTTTGGCATATGCGGTGTAGGTCTCGTCGCAGATCATCATCTCTTTCGGCAGCTTTTTGAGTCGGTTTTTCGGAATTACCTTCGGATATCCGAGCGAAAGCATCACCACCGGGAATACCTTATCCGGCAGCTTTAAGAAATCCGATACCTCTTTGATGTAATCCACCACCGAGCCGACATAGCAAGAACCGATACCGTATAAATACGAAACGGTCTCTACCGTCTGCGCCATGCACATTACGTCCTCCACAGCGATCATAAAATGTGCAAAGCTGCGGTTTGCCACAAACGGAGCCTCTTTGTACTGCGTATAGACATCGTATTTATGCCAGTCCATGCAGAAGATCAGATTCACCGAAGCATCCTCGATAAAGCCCTGACCGTCGCACAGCTCACACAACTCTTTTTTACGCTGATCGTCCTTGACCACGATCACCGAGACCGGCTGAAGATTACCGCCGGATGCGGCATTCAATGCAGCCTGCAGAATCGAATCCAGTACTTCCTCCTCAATTTTTCTGTCCGAAAACGTACGGCAGGAATAGCGCGATGCGATCGCATCGACCACCGGTTTCATATTCTGAAAATTTCTCTCCAAACCGAGCATAATATATCTCCCTCATGTTTTTGTTTTATCTCATTATATCACATCAAATTTAGGGTATACATGACTAATTGTGCAATTTTTGTGTAAATTAGTCTAATGGAGAAAAAATAAAGCGTACATCGCAACAACAAACTGTCACATTCGGTAACAGCCTGTTGATTCTTTCTCAGCGGTGTGCATATTCCTCATATTTGAAATAATCGATGCGATAGCGGCTCTCGGTATACTGGAAAAGGCGCTTGTCCTCCAGACAGGTATAGCTGCGTACGACCGCAACCACCTTTTCCTCACCGAGATCCAGATACATCATATCCTCACGGGTCGCCTTCTCCACCGTGATGATCTTATGTGCCAGACCGATGGATAACCCCAATTCTTCCTCCAGATACGCGTATACGCTGCCGGAAGCAATCTTACGGGTCAGCTTCGGCACCACCGAACGCAAAAGCAGATCTTTATCTAAAATCACACGCTCGGAGTCGAACTTTCTGACACGGATCAGACGGTAAACCTCGGCATCCTCATCCACCTTCAAGCGGTTCATCGCCTGCTCATCACCGATCAAAATCGAGATATCCTCGATGGCGGTCTCACAGATATCGGTCTGTTTGTTCTGCTTGAGCTGCTCAGTGAAGGTCTTGATCCTTGCCACCGGATATTCATAGCGGGTACGGTCGAGTACGAGGCTTTCCTTGCCGCGCTGCTTGCCGATATAATGATTCTGTTCAAGCAAGGTCATCGCCTTGCGCACCGTATCGCGAGAGACACCAAACTGCTTTGCCATATCGCCTTCCGAAGGCATGACATCCCCCGGGATCAGCGCACCGCTCTCCATCCGCTCACGGTAATAATCGAAAATCTCTTTATACTTGCTGCTCATGGCTCCACCCGATACTCCATAATATAGTCATCCATATAAAAGCCGTTTCCGATGTCCGCCTTCTGCTCCTTGACCGTTACAAATCCCAGATGCTTGTATACCGCAATGGTGTCATCATTGTGGCGGTTGACGGTCAGATAGACGGTCTTTAAGCCTCTTTCCCTGCAGACCTCGCATAAAAATTCGAGTGCCTTTCTTGCAAGACCTTTCTTGCGGCAGGACTTTCTCAGATATAATTTGCTTAAGAAAAGACGGTTTTCCTCCGGATGATATCCGGTATAGCCCACCGGCACACCGTCAAGGCAGATCAGACGGTAAAAATATCCTTCCGCGATCTGACGGGTCATTGCCGGCTCGGACTGGAATTTATCGACCATATAAGCCACCTGTGCCGCCCCGATGATCGGTGTGAAATGCTGTTCCCATATCTCTTTTGCAAGTGCGGCAAGTACACGGACATCTTCCGCCGTTTCGACCGGTTTGAATTTTATTTCAGACATAACAACTACCTCGTATTGATATTTATGTTTTCATTATAGCATAAATTGCATAAAATGCAACCTTTTTCAAAAAGAAAGCCGATGTCTTGTACGGACATCGGCTTTTCACTTATTTGATCACCAGTCGGCACATGTAGATCAACAGCGCGATCATGATCGCACAAGGGACAAGTGCGATAAAGATCGACATAACGGTATTTACCACCGCAGCAAGGGAACCGAACTTCCACTCCACCACGCCGAGTGCGATCGAGAATCCGATCGCAGTCGCCACCGCTTTGAGAAACTCCTTCATGATCGGCAGACGGAAGAAGTTGTATAGCAAAAGAAAAAACGGAACACTCGGGATCGCATTTTTCTTAAACAGATTGATAATATCCGATGTGATCTTACCCAGCGTGATCAGCGAGATACCGCCGCCTAAGATCGACATCACAAACTGATACGGTGCGCTCGGCTTGATGATAACATTCACAAGCAGCAGCGTGATGAGCAGCGAGAAGGCCACCGAGACCAGACAGAATGCAAATCGGTCCTTCGGCTGTGCATCCCTTACTTTGCCCTTTCCGCCGACGATCAGCTTGGTACAAAGCTGCAGGATAAAGGACACCAGTACCGTATCCATCAGATTTGCGGCACCGGTCAGCGGCTCCTGGCTCCAAAGTGCCAAATACGAACCGATGTCGGTGATATCCTGCACATACGGAATACCGCCGCAGATCGCCGCAAAAACATCGTAAAGCTCGCTGAACGAGGAGCATCCGATCAAGACCAGACAAAACAGCAGCGTATAAGATAATGTACAGGCAAGATTGGCCGTTAACCCAATCTCTTTTTTGCCCGCATCAATGCCGAACTGGATCAAAAAGACCAAAATCGATACAACGACAATCGTAATCGTAAGCGAATAGCCCATGTCATCACCTCATCTTCTCGAAAAACCGGCTTTTAACATGATCCAGATACCGATGAGCATGATAACACACGGTGCAAACGATGCCAGTAAAGCACTTCCAAACTGTACTATGCCCTGGAGCGATCCGAAAATTTGCTCAAGCGCCAAAGCTCCCAGACAGTAGACTGTCGCATCCTTGAATGCTTTTCGAAACTGCTTGACGATCTGGGTATCCCAAAGTGCGACCAATGCCGCAAAAAATACCATACCTTCCAGTTTCTGATACAACGTGACCTTCAAAATCGGATTTAACATTGCCGGTAAGGTAAACGCTGCGATCAAACCGGAAACGATATTGACGATCAGCTTATAAGTACCCGTCGCTTTACAAAATACATTCACGACAAAAACAGTTACCAAAACTGCAGCCACCAAATTTAAGAAAACGCGTGCCATGGTTCCCAATATATGACGGTAGCTCTTGGCATTCTGATCCCAAAGTACAAAAAGCATACTCGTCAGATTCATGAAAAACGATACCAGCATGGTATCCAAAAACATCTCAACACCCTTTTCCGGCGCCTGATGCCACATTTCGCTCAAAGAGCCGAAATCCATCAGGCCACTGACCCCCGGGATACCGTTGCACAAGGTCTGAAACAGAGAAAGCAATATACCGCCGTTTGCGCAGGAAATCAGCATCATAATGAACATCACCATCATGCAGGTGGAAACGACCATATCCTGCGAAATTCCCACAGTATCACGATATCCGCCGATTGCCAAAAGATTTCCGGCGAAGAAAAGAAACAACAGCAAAAGTGCAACACCCAACAACTGTAACGGAGTCACAAAAAACACCTCATTTCGCCCAAAAGGGCTTATACTTTCTTTCATTATACACAAAATATACCGCCGTTGTCAATTCTTTTCTCAAAGAAAAACCGCGTCTTTCCATTTTGGGAAAAGACACGGTGAAAGATCATTTCTTCTCTTTTAACAGATCGCGGATCTCGGTGAGCAGAACTTCTTCTGCACTCGGAGCCGGAGGCGGTGGCGGCGGAGCCGGTTCTTCCACTTTCTTCTTCTCGAGTTTGATTTTCGCGGTGTTGATCACTTTGAGCATGATAAACAGTGCCAGAGCGATCAACAGGAAGTCGATGATGGTAGCGATAAAGGTACCAAAGCCGATGGTGATCGCAGCCTGGGTAACAACGCCTGCTTCATCCACAACTTCCGGACGAACGACCAGATCCAGAGCGGTCATATCGCGGGTACCGAAGATCCAGCTGATAAACGGCATGATGAGGTTGTTTACCAAGGAAGTGGTGATCTTACCGAACGCACCACCGACTACAACACCGACAGCCATATCTACAACATTGCCGCGGGAGATAAATTTCTTGAATTCATCAACGATCGCAAATTTTTTCATGGGAATGATCCTCCTCTCAATGAAAATCTTTCTTCCATTATACCAACCGCATGGCCGAATGTCAAGAATCTTTTCGACCGTATACGGCAAAAATAAACAAAAATCCCGATCCTGACGGCCGATCAAAAATTCTTTTGAAAAAAGAGGAAAATACCTTAAAATCCTTTGACTTTTTCCGCAAAATATGTTAAGATATATTTGTAGTGCAGCCATAACCCGTTTTTCACCCAAAAACGGACGGCCGCAAAAATCAGCTGATCAAAGGAGATAATCATCATGGCAAAAAAAGTTCAGGTACTGTACACCTTAAAAAAAGAAGGCGTTGTTGAGAATCCGGAAATCGTTGCTACCGCAATGGGCCGCGAGTTAAAATCCAAGAGCGATAAAATTCCGCCGGCATATCCGTGTGAAGGCCAGACCTTAGTATTCTTCGTTTTAGAGAACTACGGCAAACTGGATAAGAAAATCATGGAGTTCTGCAAAGAGATCGTTCCGCGCAGAGCTGCTTCCGTTGCTCTGGTTGTATTGGGCAAAGAAGATTCCGGTGATGCTCCGGCTTTAGAAGAGCTGTTCAAAGCAAACGGCGTTCCGGTTGTTGGCAAATGCGGCTTAGCAGTTAAGAAATCCCTGTTCGGCACCGCTAAAGTTACCGATGCTGACGTTGCAAAAGCAGTTGCATTCGCAAAAGATCTGTACGAGAAAGCTTAATTTTACGTATACGAAATCCCCGCTGATATTCAGCGGGGATTTTTTGTTTCTCTTCACTTTTCCTCATACTCCACAATGTACCGCTCAAAACCGTTGATGACCGTGGTCTCGCCGTACTTGCAGACACGTGGGTTGCGCCCGTAGTTTAGGTGCACATGACCGTGGAAGAAATACCGCGGCTTGTATTCGTCCAGCAGCGCATTGAACGCCTTGAATCCCGTATGCGCCATATCCGGCCCGTCATTTAAACCAAATGCCGGCGCATGGGTCACCAGAATATCAAAGCCCTTGTTTCGCCATAACTTGAACCGCAGCTTTTTCACACGCTTGTCCATTTCGCTTTGGGTGTATTGATCAGAACCCGGCCGGTAACGGATCGAACCGCCCAACCCCAAAATGCGTACCCCCTTGAAGTTGTAGATGCTGTTCTCGATGCAGACACAACCCTCCGGCGGTTTGCGGTCATAGCGGTCATCGTGATTGCCCCTGACATATAAGACCGGCGCTGCGGTAAAGGTCACCAGAAAAGACAGATACTCCGGTTTTAAGTCGCCGCATGAGATGATCAGATCGATCCCCGCTAACTTTTTCTTATCAAAGTAATCCCATAACGCCGGGGATTCCTGATCCGACAAAATCAAAATCTTCATTGTCTGTACCCGCCTTCGTCTTTGAGTTCCCCGGTTTTGACATTGCCTTTGACGTCGATCAAAGGCTCATAGCCCTGGAAACGCACCCTTGCCTGTTCGAATATCGTCAGCGAATTGAAGTCCGGGATCTTGCCGATGATGTTGTCACATAACCAGTCGATCTTTAAGATCTCCTCCGGTGTCATCATACTGTCCTCGTTTTCGGTGCGCTTGTTTCCCTGCTGATCGTATAAAATTCCCGAGAACGGATTGATCGCACCCGCAGCAATGCCCTGCTTCAAGAACCGTACCAACTGTCTGACACTTGCCGGGATACAGCTTCCGCTGATGATGTCCACCACGCCGGAGGAAATGCCCCACCAATAGTTGATGCTCTGACCCAAGCCGGATTCTTCATCCTTCCATCCGCCGTCGAGCACCGAACGGACCACCTTCTCGTATAAATGTCCCCAGTCGAGCATCGCCATCGCAACATTCATCTTCTCGCTGTCGATGTCAAACAATCCGAAATGACGGTTTTCCTCGTCCGGTACGATCCAATCCTTGCAGGAGATGAGGGTGATGCCCTTGGCCTTTAAGTTCTCCTCCGGCTTGTTGCCGTCAATACTGTACCAGTCCAGATAGACCTTCACCTGCGGATTTACCATCTTCGCACCGATGGCAAAGGCATTGATGTTGGCAAGCTCACCGTAGGTCGGCGCCTCAGCGATATAGCCGATCTCACCGCTTGGCTCCATAGCACCCGCAATGATGCCGAGTAAGAATTTCGCCTCGTACATTCTCGCATAGTAGGTGCGGATCGACGGATGATTTGCATACAGCGAGCAGTTTAAGAATTTCACCTGCGGATATTTGAGTGCTGCCTTTAAGGTCTGGTGAATGAATAACGAGCTGGTGGTAAAGATCAGTCCGCAGCCGTCATGCACCGCCATATCGATCTTATTCTCTATATTATCCATCTTGGCATTCTCGTAAACCTTGGTGACCACCATCTTCGCCGGGAATACCTGCTCAAGATATCTTCTTCCCAATTCATGACCGTAGTTCCAGTCGGAATTGCGGGCATTCTGCGCACAGATAAATCCGACCGTCAGCTGCTTGTGCATCATGTCCTGGATCACATCACCGATCAGCTCGGTGAAGCTGCCGCTCTTTTTGTTAAACTCTGTCGGCTGCAGCGAAAGCTGCGCATCGGTCTGCGGCTCCAATGCCAGAAATTCCTTCCACATGATGCCCACCGCCGTCTTGATCTCGGTTAAGGTCTGGCTGTGTAAGGTGGAAAATCCGATGATCTGCAGATAACGCACCAAAGCATCCGCTGTGGTAACACCTTTCAAACGGCTTGCACCGCACTCGGAGAATGCCTTGGCGAATGCGGAATATACGCCGCGGAAGTCGCCGCGCTCCTCACTCGACCACTTGGTGGAGGTATAAGGCAGCATCGAGATCAGCTTGGTATAACCGCCTTCTTCCGTAAAGGAAAGATAGTTGATGCCGGTGATCTTGTAAAAATCCAAAAATTCGTAGTAGATGCGGTTGGCTTTCTCGTCGGTCTTTTCCGGGATCAGACGGGTTACGGTACCCGGGATGCTTACCGCACCCAAGCCCTTCATGACCGAAACACGCTTGTTTCCCTCCTGCACATAGAAATAGCCCATGTATTCATACGCCTTGATCGGATCGTTGAGTCCCTCCTCGATCAGCGATTCGTATAATACCGCCCATTTTGCAGCAAACTCGGTCTTGTTCTCCAAAAGCGGCATAAAGTTGCCCGCAAAAGCATTGCGTCTGCCTGCCGTCTTGGTACCCACGATCATATCCATCGGGATCTCCACCGTACCTAAGTTATTCTCACCGGCAATGTCCACACCGGTCAAAATCTCGTCCAATACCTTCAAATACGGATATTTACCGTCTGCTAATTTACTGCGGTAATATTTCTGTCCCAGTCTGAGTGCTTTCGAATATGCTTCTGCTCCCATACAGCTGTCCTCCTCTTATTTTTTCATGTTCTCCTGCTATCTATTTTATCACATTCCGTGTTGTTTTTCAACCAAAATAAAAGCCACCGTCCATACGACAGCGGCTTTTTATACTTCTTCACGTTAGTTATATTATACCATAGCTTTAACAAAAATGTCAATGGATAAATCGTGAACAAATATTCTTCCGTGTGTGGGTGTA
>JBGUUN010000276.1:0-3148 GCA_045133555.1 Oscillospiraceae bacterium | reverse complement strand
CCCTCTTTGACTTTGCCGATCAAAGAGAAAATCAAAAACATCGAAAGATTTGCAGCAACCACCGCCGCACCGGTCGGCAGCGAAAACGCAAAGGATAATACCATGCCGATGATAAAGCAGCTTACCGAAAGGATCGCCGCACATAAGATCACCGAGAAGAAACGTTTGAATACCCGCATTGCGGTCAGCGCAGGGAAGATGATCAGACTCGAAATGAGCAGTGTACCCATCATCCGCATACCCAATACGATGGTGATCGCGGTCAGAAATGCGATCAGCATATTGTAAAGCCCCGTCTTGATGCCGGTCGCTTTCGCAAAATTCTCGTCAAAGGTCACCGCAAAAATACGGTTGTAGAATACAATGAATAAGACCAAAACCACCGCCGAGAGCACCAGACTTAAAATGACATCGCTGTTGCTCATCGCTAAAATGCTGCCGAACATATAACTGCTCAAATCGGTGTTCATGCCTTTTACCACCGAGGTGATCATAACACCTGCCGCCAATGCACTGCTGCATAAGATCGCTGTTGCGGCATCGCCGTTTAATTTGCTGTTTTCGTTCATCCGCAGCAGGAAAAATGCAGCGACGACCACCACCGGGATCGCTACCGCAAGCGGTGCCGCACCCATGACCGATGCGATGGCAAGCGCCGCAAAACCAACGTGGGAGAGTCCGTCGCCGATCATCGAAAATCGCTTTAAGACCAGACTGACACCCAGTAACGCCGCACATAAAGATACCAGCGTACCGACGATCAGTGCGCGTACGATAAACGGGTAGGAGAGCATCGTTTGGATCAGTTGCATCATTCGTCCTCCTCCGTCTGTAAAAATTTCTTGCCGACCGGGCTGTAGACGTATTCTTCGGTGGTGCCGAAGAATAACTGCGTTTTTCCCAGATGCAAAACATGGGTCGCATAGCGCAGTACGCTTTCCAAGTCATGCGATACCATGATAACGGTAATGCCGTGTTTTCTGTGGATGTGCGAGATCATGCGGTATAAGTCCGCGGTCATCACCGGGTCCAAGCCGGTCACCGGCTCGTCCAAAAGCAGCATACGCTCGGTCGCACATAAAGCGCGTGCAAGCAGTACACGCTGCTGCTGTCCGCCCGAAAGATCGCGGTAGCAATGGTGTCTCAGCGCGGTCAGTCCCAATTTTTCCATCTTGTCCGCAGCTTCCGCTTTGTCCGCCTTGGTGTAAAACGGACGGAATCCGCCGACCGACTGCCTGCCCGAGAGAACGACCTCTTTGACACTTGCCGGAAAATCTCTCTGGATCGGGGTCTGCTGCGGCAGATAACCGATGGAACGTCGGGTTAAACCGTCGCCGATGATGATCTTGCCGGAATCCGGTTTCTTTAAGTCCAGCAAGCCCTTGATTAAGGTCGATTTGCCGGAACCGTTTTCGCCTACGATGCATAAATAGTCGCCCGGATTGACCGTGAAGTTTAAGTCCGAGATGACCGGTACGCCGTCGTATGCGTAGGTTAGGTTTTCACAGGTTAAGTATGCCATATCGTTTAATTCAAAGCCTCTTTCAGATGTTCTAAGTTTTGATTCATTAAGGAGAGGTAGGTCGCACCCGCTTCAAAATCCTCGGAGGTGATGCCGTGGCAGGCGTGCAGCAAAAGCTTCTTTGCACCGGTCGATTCGCAGATCGCATCCGCAATCGCTTCGTTTGATAACTCCATGTGGAATACCGTCGGGATCTGCTTTTCGTTCACCTTGTCGATCAGGGAAGCTAAGGTTTTCGCATTCGGCTCACTCTCCGCCGAACAGCCCGGAAATGCCGCATCATACTGCATTCCGTACGCTTTGGCAAAGTATAAAAACGGGAAGCGGTCGCCCATGATGATCTCGTTTCGTTTCGCGGAAGCAAACATCTCGATAAATGCCTCATCCAATGCGTTCAATTCTTCCTTGTAAGCTGCGTAGTTTTCCTCGATCTTTGCGCTGTGCTGCGGAGCCGCTTCGATAAGACCACCTTTGATGCGCTCGCAGATCAGCATGGCGTTGCGCGGAGAGGTCCAGACGTGCTCGTCATATTCCTCGTGATGCTGCTCGTCCTCGTGGTCATGATCGTGCTCCATGCTGTCGGAGTATTCCGCTTCATATAATTCCACACAGTCCATCAAGGTCAGAATGCGGATATCGGTGGTATCGATGCTGTCTAAAATGGTGTTCACCCATTCATCCGACTCGCCGCCGACATAGATGAAAACGTCGGCATTCTGCACCGTGATCATATCCTTCGGCGTCGGCTCGAAGGTATGCGATTCCATGCCCGGTTTTAACAGCATGGTCAGATTGACGTTTTCGACATCTGCGGTCAAGCTGCGCGCAAAATCGTAGGGAGCAAAGATGGTGGTGACGATGTTTAAGCTGTTTTCATCTTTTTGCTGCGGGGTGTAGCAGCCGGTCAGCAGCATCATCATTGCCATCAGTAATGCAAAGATTTTTTTCATTTGTTCTGACCTCCTTTGCCGATTTTGGAACAAGCTTCGCATCTGCCGTATAAAACGGTTTTCTGCGGCTCGATGATGAAGCCGTGCTCGTTGAAGATATGTCTTGAAAAGCCCTCGAGCTGCATACAATGCAGTAAAACGGTCTTGCCGCACACCGTACAGCACATTTTGCCTGCGCTGTCGTCATCGCAATGCTCGTGTTCTTCCGGGGTGTGATTCGGCAGATAGCGGTATTCGGTGCGCTGGTTGTCGGATGCTTTGCATTTGACGACAAGCCCTTCCTCCTCCAGACGCTCCATAAAACGGTATACGGTCGCACGTCCGACCTTGATGCCCTGTGCAAGCAGACGCTCATATACGGTATCTACCGTGACAAAGCCGTCAAGCCCCTGCAGACAGGTCAGAATTTCTTTCTGCTGTTTGGTTGTATAATGTCCTCTGGTCATGTGATTCCTCTTATTTTTAATTTGATATTGAAATTCAAATTCAATTTCAAATTATAGCAGAAAACCCACCGATTGTCAACCCCTACGCAGAGCCTATGGTGATCTGCTGCGCAGATCAATGATGAATGATGTGCTCCACTGTGTGGAGCATGATGTATGCACCTAAAGGTGCAAATGATGTCGCTCTACTTTGTAGAGCAATTAAGGAATGCGTTTGCTGCGCAAGCCGC
>JBGUUN010000275.1:0-1536 GCA_045133555.1 Oscillospiraceae bacterium | reverse complement strand
TGGGTGCGAATATCACTGCTGCCGGCATTTGTGCACATATGTCTGCAATGAACAACAGCGAACCGGTCATTGTTCCGGAATTTTAATATGAAAGGGACGAGCGATCGTCCCTTTTGCGTTATCAGATAAGGAGTCGGATCATGAAAGGATATTATATTTGTGATCGTCATATCACGGCGATTGCCGATACTCGAATGGATCAAGAGATCATCAAGAAATTCTGGAAGAGCTTTTGCCAAAACAACGGTACGCTTGCGATACAGCCGGGAGATACTTGCAGTTTTGTACTCGGGAAACAGCCGTTGCCGACGCTGACCGATGGCAAAGAATATGTACTTACCGTCACAGAGCAGGGTGCTGCGGTGTGCGGCAAAGATTACGGCGGCTTGATGCGCGGTTTTCTCTCGCTTTTGATGAAGTTTGAATGCACGGATGAGGGCGTCTGTATTCAAGAAATATATGAGGAAAGCAGCTATCGGATCCAAAATCGCATGATCCATATCTGCGTATTCCCGGAAAATGACCTGTATTTTATCAAAAAGCTGATTCGTCTGGCTGCGCTTTGCCAGTATACCCATATCGTGATCGAATTCTGGGGCATGCTCAAATACGACTGTATGAAAGAGCTGTCCTGGCCGCAGGCATTTACCAAAGCGCAGGCAAAAGAGCTGATCGATGAATGTCATGCTCTGGGAATCGAGCCGATTCCGATGTTCAATCAGCTCGGACATGCGACAGCATCCCGTCTTTGCTACGGTAAACATGTGGTATTGGATCAAAATCCGGCGTTGCAGTATCTGTTTACACCGGATGGATGGGCATGGAATATCCGTTCGGAAAAGGTGTTTGCATTACTGAAAGCAGTCAGGGCAGAGCTGTGCGCGTTGTTTGGAGAGGGCGAATACCTGCACATCGGCTGTGATGAGGCATATTATTATACCCATTGTCCGGGTGAGAGGGCATATCTGCCGGAATTTTTGCACCGCTTGACATCTGAGGTTGCAGCGGAAGGACGTCGACCGATGCTATGGATGGATATGCTGCTGGAAGCAAATAAATATCCGGAATGTTATACCGTCTGTCCGCCGGATGAGGTGGAAACCATGATGGCCGCACTGCATCCGCAAACGGTTGCGGTGGATTGGCAGTATGATACGCCGAGCGGTAAGGTAGCAAGCCTTGAGCATCTTGCAGCCGAGCGGTTTGATACCGTCGGTGCGCCGTGGGCGAATGAAAGCAACTATAAAGCGCATATCCGTACCATTGAGGAGCATCAAATGTACGGTATCATGCTTACCACATGGCACACATTAAAGCAGGAGATGCCAAGCATATTAGGCTGTGCCAAAGCATGCGGTGCGATCACCTTCCCGTGGAGCAAATACAGTCAGAATCACACCGAAACGGCAGCGATGCTCAGAAAGGTGAGCTTCGAAGTCTATACCTACGCAGATTGCGGCTGGTCCAAAACACAGATCGAAGTTTGATACGGTTATATTGTTTTCACGGCAAATATATGCTATAATGAAGAAAAAC
>JBGUUN010000274.1:0-7030 GCA_045133555.1 Oscillospiraceae bacterium | reverse complement strand
AAACAGCTGCATGCCGGTCTGATCTTTTTGCTGCAGCAATGTAATGATCTCTTGCAATGGGATACCGATCGCCTCCTTTCTTACGGTATTCTGTTTATATATACACCGAAAATGGGATAAACCCACGCAAAAACTCCCGGAATTTATCCGGGAGTTTTATTTATCCGATCAAGATGACTTCGGTGTCGCTGTGCAGCTTGATGTAAAAGCGCAGACGCCATTCCACCGGCTGATGCGCAAAGGTCAAAGCGGAGATCGCAGTTTCGGGGGTCCTTCCCACCAATACACCGACCGGACCGTCCGCACCGCCGATGATACCGACGGCAGCAGCTCCGGTTGCTGTCGGTAGCAGCGGGTCATCCGGCTCCGATTGCTTTTTGCGTGGGGCATCACCGTTTTTGCAGTCGCTGATCTGCAGTACATGGCTTAAAAGCGGCGGCTCTACGGTATAACGCATTGCGGTATAACAGGTCGGGAATTCCATCTCCTCATCGGCAAACAGCTTCGGATCGACCTGATCGTTTTTGATCTCCAGCACAGAAAGGGTATATTCCGCTTCGGTAAACGGATGGAGGATACGGAAGGTATCGCCTGCCTTCGGGTCGGTCAGATGAACAGAAGGGTACATCATCGGCTCGTGCTCTAAGCGGATCGAAAGCGTTTCGATCTCATCCGGTTTGCCGCTTTCCGGCCACGGGAAGGAGATGCGCCGGATCTGATAGCAGCAGTCCTCGGTAAGTCCGTAGTGACGGATGACGTCACTTCCGGTATCTTCGGTGCCAAACCACTCCTGCCGTAAAGCAGGTGCAATATGGCAGACACCGCTGCCGCGGCACCAATGCATCAGCTCTCCGTTTAAGGTAAGATTGGCATGGTAATCGTTTTTTAACGGATTCTCGGATTCGATCAGTTCCCGCTGTTCTTCGGTCACCGCATCCTCATTATGAAACGCTTCCAGATGATCGTCCAAAAAGGCTTTGTAGTCCGGCGGCGCGACTGCTGCAATGATATCCAGCACGATACCCTGCTCAAACAGATAGAGATTTGGGATAGAAAACTCCTTGCCGCACCAGTGAAAGCGCTTATTGAGCTCGATCACATCCGGCTCGACCCATTCTCTGCTGCGGCTGCCGTAAAAGCTGCCCTCAAAATCCACACGCCAAGCGGGATCGGCTTTCGGTGTATGAGCGGTCAGCGCAATGTATTCCTCGGTAAATTCGAGCGCATCGGCATCGAATTCCTCCTGCAGCTCTTTGATATAGGCATAAGGCTCACGCATCGGTATCAGGCAAAGCTCGTCTGATATCAGCAAAAGCAGCGCACGGGTATTCGCATTGCCGTGGTTATCCGAGACTAACTTATAAAACGAATCTGCATCCAGAAAGTATGCCTGATCGATGACCGACATATCACCGCAGGCAAGCAAAAGCTTTAGCAGATCGGTAAAGTTTCTTGCAATGGGACGTACATAGTCGCCCGGGGGATTCATCGGCATGACTGCAAAGATGAGTTCACCGAATCCGCCTGCCGTACAGTAGTGGATGCCGTCAACACCGCCCCAACCGATGATCTTGGCATTTTTCGGTGTGCAGAAATATGGGGTGGTGTCGTGCGGCAGTTCATATCCGATCGCGGAATGGTCGATCGGCAGCGCGCAGAATTTTTCAAAAACAGTCATTTTCTTCTCCAAAACGCATCAGATAAAGTATTTACGGATAAAATAGGACGGCGAGCAGCTCCATGCATGGCAGAAGGAGTGTGCGACCGGGTCGCTGTACGGGGACACGGTAACATCATCCGGTACATATACCTCCCAGAAGGTATCGGCGTGATTCTCCACCATGCCGCCCCAATAGGATTTGATGTAGGCAAGTGCTTGCTCCATCATGCCGAGTTTGATCATAGCTTCCACCACATAGTGGTGCATATACGGGGTGACCGGTTTAACTTGTGCATTCTGCAAACAGTCGGTCAGAAGGGCTTTGCCCTTTTCACCTGCGATGACACCGCCTAAGATCATCCAGACCTGTGCCTGTACCGAATACTGCATCTCATCGTATGCGTTGATGAAAGCGCCTTTTTCGGTATTGTATAAGGTTTTCATGGAGGCATCGCGCAGCATGCCGATGGCGGCTTTCCAGCGGTCAGCGGTGTCGGATTCGCCCAAAGCAGCCGCAAGGACAGCCATTCTTTCCAGAGCGTACAGCAGCACACCCTGGATGGCGGTGGTACGTTTGACATCGCCTGCCCAGTCGATGAAGCCGTTCCAGCCGGATAAGAAGGTGATCACACCGTTTTCATCGATCAGCGAGAGCGCCAGATCGATCTGACGTTTGGCAACCGGATAGATGTCTGCGGCAGTCTCTTTGTCTGCGGTATGCTCGTAATAGTCGCAGAGTGCGACGGTAAACAGCAGTGCATAATCGGTAACGCCCATGCCTTCATCGTAGAATACATACGGTTTCTGGAATAAGCAGGCCGGCAGATATTTGCCTTGCTCCTCGCAGGCGGCAAACAAATATAAGCAGCGGCGGGCAAGCTTGTCGTTGCCAAACAGATAGTAGTCGGTGAGTGCCTGCAGGCGCAGATCGCCGGTCCAAAGGCGTCTGTCGCGTTTTGGGCCGTCCTCATAGCAAAGCTGCATGCAGTCCTCCAGCGTTTTAGCTGCGATCGCATCGATTTTTTTGAGCAGTGGATCGGTACCTTCCGGCAGCGGTTTTAATTTACTGCGGTCGGCGGAGGTGACATGGCGCACCGAGAAGTCGGAAAGGATCACATCACGCGGTGCGGCAAGGATCTCAACCCGCAGATATCGGAAGCAGTACCGGCGCGGCAGGGAAACAATACCCGGTGCATCGATGTTGATGATCTCCTCCTGAAACCAGGAATGGCAGAGGGTGCTTTGATTATCGTTTAAGTCGCGTACCAGTTCGTACGGGATCTCGGCAAAGGTCAGCTTCAATCTCACCGGCGCATCCAGGAAAATCTTGTCATGGCGCAGCGAGAAGGAGAGATAACCGACACAATGCGTGCCGAAATCCAGCGTAAAGCGTTCTCCGGCCTTGGATACCTCCCAAAGCTTGCCTGCCGGGATCACGGCAGCGTTAAAAAAGTTGTTTTCATCGTATGTTGTACCGACAAGACGGTCGGTAGTGATCTCGGTCTCGTATAATTTCGGCAGGTTGCGGTCTGCCATATCCAGGTAATGTTGATTCATATAAATCTCCTCCGATTGGGAATACTTATCATCCTTATTGTAGCACAGAAATATTGGTGCTGTCAATTCATGCAAAGCGTAATTTTGAGCCGTTTTTTTTCGCGTGGGTGTTGACTTTACGACAAAATGTGCTATAATGGAGATATGAAATTTTCGATACAAATCGGGAGTTTTATCACTTTGGATGATGAGGGTGGGACTGGTTTATGAAAGCACAGTTTTTGGGCAAACCGAATCAGTTGATGCGAATGCGTATGATGCAGCCAAACGGTCGTTGTATCATGCAATTTTGTCATGCACGAATGTGACGCAACACGTCACAGCGGATAGAATTTGATAAAACGATCATCGGAAGCGCATAACAAATTGGGCGGCTTCCTTTTTTTGTACCGAAATAAACGAAAGGATGTAAACTGACATGAAAAAGTTTTTCTCCGCTGCTTTAGCAGCACTCTTAACCGTACTGACCGTATTCTCTTTAACAGCTTGTTCTTCTGACAATCTGATCGTTGCAGTACCGAACGATACCACCAACGAAGCACGCGCACTGCTGCTGCTTGAGGCTCAGGGCTACATCAAGCTCGAGGAAGGTGTTACCATCACCGCTACCATCAAAGACATCGCAGAGAATCCGCACAACATCGAATTCAAAGAGGTTGAAGCGGCTCAGCTGCCGAACGTTTTACAGGATGTTGACTACGCTGTCATCAACTCCAACTATGCGATCGAAGCAGGCTTAAATCCGACCAAAGACTCTCTGGCAATCGAGGGTGCTTTCTCCGCTTACAGCAACATTTTAGCTGCAAAAGCAGGCAACGAGACCTCCGATAAGATCAAAGCTCTGGTAGCTGCACTGGAGAGCCAGCAGGTTGCTGATTTCATCACCGAGAAATACGACGGCTCTGTTGTCAGCGTTGTTGAGCAGCCGACCGACGGTTACGATGCAACCGTTGACTATGCTGCATTAGCAGGCGAGAAGATCACCGTTGCTGCTTCTCCGGCTCCGCACGCAGAGATCTTAGAGCTGGCTGTTGAGATCTTAGCAGAGAAAAACGTAACCTTAGAGGTTATCGAGTTCACCGACTACGTTCAGCCGAACATGGTAGTTGATTCCGGCGAGATCGATGCAAACTACTTCCAGCACGTTCCGTACCTGGATGACTTCAACGCACAGAACAACACCAACATCGTATCCGTTTCCGCGATCCACGTAGAACCGCTGGGCTTATACGGCGGCAAACAGAAAAATCTGGATGCACTGAAATAAGAGGCAGTAAATGATCGAGATCAAAAACCTTACCAAGACCTTTGCGACCGCAGACGGTACGCTGGATGCGCTCAAGAATGTCAATCTGACCGTAAATGACGGTGATATCTTCGGTATCATCGGCATGAGCGGCGCGGGCAAAAGTACTTTGGTCCGTTGTATCAATCTGTTAGAGCGTCCGACCGAGGGTCAGGTGATCTTGGACGGCATGGATCTGGCGCAGTTATCCGAAAAACAGCTGCGTGCGGTTCGCCGCAACATTACCATGATCTTCCAGGGCTTCAACCTGCTGATGCAGCGTACCTGTCTTAAAAATATCTGTTTCCCGTTGGAGCTTGCGGGTGTAAAGAAAGCGGATGCCATCGCACGTGCCAAAGAGCTTTTGGCTCTGGTTGACCTTGCAGACAAAGCGGATGCTTATCCGGCACAGCTGTCGGGCGGTCAGCAGCAGCGTATCGCGATCGCACGCGCACTTGCGACCGATCCGAAGGTACTGCTTTGTGACGAGGCGACCTCCGCACTCGACCCGAAAACCACCCATTCCATCCTCTCGCTGATCCGTAAGATCAACAAAGAGCTTGGCATCACCGTTATTATCATCACCCATCAGATGAGTGTTGTAGAGGAAACCTGTAACCGCGTTGCGATTTTAGACGGCGGTGAAGTGGTAGAGCAGGGCAACGTCAGCGACGTATTCTCCGCTCCGCAGTCCGCTGCGGCAAAACGTCTGGTATTCCCAGAGACTCTTGCGAATGAGCAGGCAGCCGAGGAGGAACATCCGACCTATGAAGGCAGACGCATCCGTCTTGCATTTGACGGCGGCGAGACCGTATCCGAGCCGCTGATCGCGAAAATGGCAGTGGATGAGGGCATCTGCGCATCCATTCTGTCGGCATCCACCCGTACCATCGGTGATAAGATGTACGGCAATATGCTGCTTGGCGTCAAAGAAGATCAGGCAGACAGAGCTTTGGCATACTTAAAACAGATGCCGGGCATCACGGTTCAGGAGGTATAAGATGTTACAGAATATGTTTACCTCCGAGGCATTTTACGAAGCGATCGAGATCATCCGCGATGAGTTTTTATTCGCGGCATGGGAGACCTTCTATGTCACCGTATTATCCACCCTGTTTGCGATCATTTTAGGCTTACCGCTTGGCGTACTGCTTGTCGCAGGCGAGAAAAACGGTATTTTACCGCTGCCGAAATGGCTGTTATCTTCCTTAAATATCATCATTAACCTTTTGCGTTCGGTACCGTTTTTGATCCTTATGATCATGGTATTCCCGCTGACCCGACTGATCGTCGGCACAGCGGTCGGTACGGTGGCTTCCATTGTTCCGCTGGTCATTGCGGCATTCCCGTTTGTGGCACGTTTAGTCGAGAGCAGTCTGCGTGAGGTCAACCCGAACATCATCGAGACCGCACAGAGTATGGGTGCTTCCCCGATGCAGATCATTATCAAGGTCTGGATCCCGGAGAGTGTTCCGTCTTTGATCTCCAATGCGACCATCGCCATCACCACCATCTTGGGCTACTCCGCAATGAGTGGTATCATCGGCGGCGGCGGTTTGGGTAAGATCGCGATCAACTACGGCTACTACCGCTATAAATATCTGGTCATGCTGGCGGCAGTTGTACTGCTGATCTTACTGGTTCAGCTGTTCCAGAGTGTCGGCACCAAGCTGGCAACCAAAGCGGACAAACGTCTGAAAAATAAAAACTGATCGTAAAACCGGCTGTTGAATGAACAGCCGGTTTTTGTTTGCGGATTTTTAGTAGCCTCACCCGATAAGGGAGAAAAAGCGGATTTGAAGCCGTTTTTCGTTTACGTTTCGATTGCCTGCCGCCGCTTTGTGTGCTATACTAAAGAAAAAGGGGGAATCGAATATGATAAAAGGTTATGCGGATATTAAGATCAAGGCGAAGGATCCCGCTGCGGCACTGAAAATCTATACCGATGCGCTGCAGATGCCGCTTGCGGCAGAAAATGCGGCAGCATTTCCGGAGGGTACTACCGTTACGTTTGTATCGGGCGAAACAGATCAGATCAGCAAGAGCGGTTTTACCCATCTGTGTCTGGACAGCTGCAATGCGGATGACGGCTGGGCAAGAGCGACAAATTTAGGCGCTGTCCCGTCGAGAGAGGACGATCATCCGACCGGCGGCGGTGGTTTATACGGCGGATTTCTGCGTTTTGCGGGCGGTGAGGAGGTCGAACTCTGGCACATCTGCAAAAACGATGCGCTTTCCGAGCCGTATACGCCGGGTAATTTTGTCAAAGCCTTCGTTCATACTGCGATCACCGCACCGGATAAAGAAAAAGCGATTGCTTTTTATGAAGCATTGGGTATTCGCTTGAAACTCGATTGGGGTTGGGGCTGCTCGATGCAGCTTGCCAATAAGCAGGAGCTGGAGATCTTCCCGGGCGGCGACAGAGCGCCGAATGAAAGCGGCATCTATGAGGTGAGCTTTGCGGTCGAGGATGCCAAAGCCTGCTATGATATTGCATTAGCAAACGGCGGTATTGCCGACGGCGATGC
>JBGUUN010000273.1:0-2495 GCA_045133555.1 Oscillospiraceae bacterium | reverse complement strand
TCGATGCTTTGATTGGAGGATAGTATGAAACGGTGGATGATGATTCTGTTGACGGTAGGGTTGTTGTTGTGTGGGTGCTCCTCCGATATCACACCAATCAACAGCTATTGGGGGGAGTCGGTGGAAGAAACCCTTGCAGGCTTTGGTCTTGCGGTTGAGGATGCTGTAATTGAAGAAAGTGAAGGAAACGGGTATGTACTCTACACCTTTCCTGATGTCAAAATCCTTGGGCAAAAATGCGAGTTGCGGATGGAGTTTACCGGGTATGGTGACGGTGAACCGACCTATTCCGGCTGCTTCTTTGTATGCGACAGCGAAAGCAAAGCCAACAAGCTGTATGAGAAATTGACGAATATGGATAGCTGTGTGGAAATCGGGGAAACGGTGGGGTTCGGAACACTTTCCGACCTGACCGAAGAACAGATCGCATGGTTTGAAAAGTACACCGCATTTGTTGCCGGAGAAAAAGGCTTTATGCTTGCGGATACGATGCCGCAGGTGCAGGAAGACGGAACGAAAGTTCGGGTAAAGGTCAATTCCCTGTCGGATGAGATGCCGCTTGTGGAATTGAAACTGATGAACAATGAGGAGATCCATATGGTACGAATGATCGATTATGTCCATCATATGTGGTCGTGCCGTGATGCACAGGAGAAAACACATCCAAACGGTATACCGATGTCGGATGAACTGCAGCAGCGGTTGGAACAGGAGCGTTAAGAATGAAAAAATCATTATATATCATTCTTTCCGCCCTCATCTTATTGACCGGATGTCAAAGTCAAACGGATATTGTCTCGCTGTCCAAGAATTATTGGAACGCAACGATAGAACAGGTGTTTGATGCATTTGGCGTTACCGAAAGCGATGTGGAATATCTGAGTGAGGGCGAGGGTGAAAGCGGTAAGCATTATACCTATGAGTTTAAGAGGGTAAAGATCGGTGATACTTACTGTGACCTGATGTTGGATTTCAAAGGATATCCGGGTTGTGATCCGGGACTTTGCAGCATGACCTTTCTATTTTCTAAAAAGAAACAGAAGCAAGCGGAAAAACTATATTCTAAACTTACTTCTGATGTAGAATGGATTGAAACAGAACATTTCGGTGGATACGGAAATGTGGGATCGATAAATCAGGATGCGGATTGGTTGATGCGATACGCCAATATTTACCTTGGTGATACGGGATATTATGTGGGAGATTCCCGTGTTCAGAATGGAAGTGTTGTTCGAATGCCCGAGCCGCCGTCCTATTTTGAAGAGTGTCCATTGATTAAGGTCGAATGGCAAAACGGTGCTAATAGAACCGGTATTTACCTGAACAGCGATATTCTTTGCATCTTGGGACAGAAAGCAGGTCTTGAAGCTCTTTATCCGGATGGGATGCCGATTTATCACGAATAACCCTCTCTTAAAAAGCGCGGTGATCCCGCGCTTTTGTTGTCTGCACTCTTGCATTTCACCGTATTCGGGTGTATAATGGAAGTACCGAAATCTGATCTTCACTTTTGTGAAAATCTCGGTGGGGAAATTTATGTTACAAGGAGACAAAAAAATGAAAGAACTGAACTTTGGCAAATGGACCATCCTCGGTACGCTGCCGTTCCAGGCTGACTTCTCGAAAAGCTTAAGAGAAGGCGGCGATTTTCCGGCAATGGTTTTGCCGGTAGAGGCTTCTGTTCCGGGCTGCGTTTACGATGATCTTTACAAAGCGGGCGTGATCGAAGATCCGTATTTCGACCGCAATACTTTAGCTTGCGAGTGGGTCGCTAACCGCTGGTGGATCTATCGCACCGATTTTACCGTTACCGCCTGCGATCTTGCAAAAGATCTGGTGCTGACCCTAAACGGTATCGACTATGAAGCTACCATTTATATCAACGGCAAAAAGGTCGGTCATCACGAGGGTATGTACTATCCGTTCATCGCTGCTGTTAACGAATTTGTTACAGAGGGCGAGAATAAGCTGGTGGTCGTTTTAGAGCATGCACCGGATACCTTCGGTCAGGCAGGCTATACCTCCAAGACCCGTCATTTGAAAGCAAGATTCAACTATAAATGGGACTTCGCGGTCCGTCTGGTCAGCTTAGGACTTTACGATACCGTGACCTTAAAAGCACATGAGGGTGTATATCTCGGCGACCTGCTGGTACAGACTGCTTGTAAAGCGGATGTCGCTTACGAAGGCTGTACCTTCGGTGTGACTGCGACCGCTGATGTAAATGTTTTGAGAGCAGGCAGCTACAAGGCTGTGATCAAATGGGAAGGCAAGGTCGTCGGTGAGAAAGAATTCACCGCTGAGCCGGGCAAAGCACAGGTCAAGTTCGAGTTTGATGTCGAGAATGCAAAACTCTGGTGGCCGAACGGCGCCGGCGCACAGCCGTTATACGGCTTTGATATCGAGGTTTATGCAGGCGAAGCAATGGCGGATTCCAAGCATAAACGCATCGGTCTGCGCACCATGGAACACGTCAAACCGGACGGCAGAGATGA
>JBGUUN010000272.1:0-6595 GCA_045133555.1 Oscillospiraceae bacterium | reverse complement strand
CTGCTATCCTGAATCACCTGCAGAATAACTCTTCTTTGCTGTGTCATAACATCAACTCCTTTGATCGGATAATATTAGGAATTGTTCCTGTAATTATTATACCAAAGAAATTGGGTTTTGTCAAGCGGGAACGCAAATTTTTATTTCCCGAAATCGCTTCACTTCCGAGGCGGAAGATCAAACGCTTTGGGGTCTCATTTGAATTGAAATACGGGAAGAACACCGCATAACGATATTCTTCCCGAAAAATCAAGAATTAACCTACATACAGATCCACATATTTCTGTGCGGAAACTGCCCAGCTGAAGTCGGTGGTCATGCCGATTTTCTGCAATTTTTCAAAGTTTTCTTTATCCTCGTAGTACATATCAACTGCCTCATCGATTGCATCGAGCATCTCGTGAGCGTTATAGTTAACGAAGGTAAAGCCTCTGCCCTCGCCGGTCTCTTTATCGAACGGGATAACGGTGTCTTTTAAGCCACCGGTCTCACGAACGATCGGAACGGTACCGAAGCGCATGGAGATCATCTGTGCCAAGCCGCACGGTTCACTCTTAGACGGCATTAAGAACAGGTCGGAGGAAGCATAGATACGGTTGGACAGAGCCAGGTCGAATTTTAAGTTTGCAGCAACCTTCTCCGGGTATTTCCACTGCATGAAGCGGAAGAAATCCTCGAAGCGGCGGTCACCGGTACCTAACAGTACGACCTGAACGTCACGCTGCATCAGTTCGTCGAAGATATACTCTACGATATCCAGACCCTTATGGGATACCAGACGGGTAACCATACCGATCACCGGAACATCCGGATTAACCGGCAGATTCATTTCTTTCTGCAGAGCTGCTTTGTTCTCTGCTTTGCCTGCCATATCCTCTGCATCAAAGTGGATGATGCCTTTAGCGGTCTGCGGATCGAAGGAATCCATATCGATACCGTTTACGATACCGGACAGTTTCCAGGAGTAATCGCTCATAACGTGCTCTAAGCCGTGTGCAAAGAACGGATCTTTGATCTCCTCAGCGTAGGTTGCGGATACGGTGGTTACCTTATCTGCAAGTTTGATTGCGGAGACCATGAAGTTTAAGCAATCGCCGTACTGCAGGTACTGACGCCATTCAGCGGACAGACCTAAAACCTCATCGCAGAAGGTATACGGCATTTTGCCCTGATATTCGATGTTATGGATGGTGAATACGGTCTTGATGTTCTGATATTCATCCAAAGCGGAATAATGTGCTTTTAAGAATACCGGAATCAAAGCGGTCTGCCAGTCATTTAAGTGAATGACATCCGGATAGTAATCGATGTGCTGGAGCATCTCTAAAATAGCTTTTGCGAAGAATGCAAAACGCTCACCGTCATCGAAATCACCGTATGCGCTCGAACGCAGGAAGTAGTATTCGTTATCGATGAAGTAATAAGTTACATTTTCACGGACTGCTTTGAAGATACCGCAGTAAGCATTTCTCCAGGACAGCGGAACACCGAAATTGCAGACGAATTTCAGCTCATCGGCAAATTTATTTTTTACAGCCGCATAGTACGGAAGTACAACGGTAACTTCCATGTCTTCACGCTCGGACAGTGCGCGCGGAAGAGCATATGCAACGTCGCCCAGGCCACCGGTTTTGATAAACGGAGCGCCTTCGCTGGAAGCAAATAATAATTTCATAATATTACCACCTTATATAATACGGATTCAAACAAACGAACGGTCCCTTTTGATCTTACCTCCAAACGGCAAGCTATGATCTGCCTTTACCGCCTGTCACAAAACAGTACCGCACAGCATTCCGATCTTTTTGCCGTATCGCTCTCCCGCACCGCTGATACCCGGTACGGGAGAACGGGATCGTATGATATCAAAAGTCGAACAAACTACGTCACAGATTATACAATGGTACCTTTGTTGATGATAACCGGATACTCGGTAGCGCCTTCTAAGACTTTACCCTGAGTGATCTTAACGTCTTTATCGGTGATGACGCACTCTAAGTTTGCATCCTCGCCAACGTCGGTATCCTGCATCAGGATGCAGTTTTTAACAACTGCGCCTTTTTTAACTTTAACGCCGCGGAATAATACGGAATTCTCTACATAACCGTCAACAACGCAGCCGTCAGCGATCATGCTGTGTTTAACAACGCAGTGATCCTCGTACAGGGTCGGAACTTCGTCTTTGACTTTGGTGTAGATCGGAGCTTCCGGACGGAACAGATCTGCACGGGTCTTCTGATCGAGCAGTTTCATGCTTGCATTGTAGTAATTGGTTACGTTATCAATGTTGAGTACTTCACCCTCGAAGCTGTAAGCATAGATGTTCAGCTCATTGTATTTACGCTGAATGATGTCACGCTCGAAGTGTACGCGATCGAAAGACATTGCCTCATAGATGAGGTTCATGAGTCTTTCACGACGCAGGATGAAGGTACCTAAGCCAACTTTAGCTTTACCGGTAGCGTTGTAGTTTAACATAACGTCAGCAACGCGGCCGTCTTCTTCTACTTTAACAACGGTCTCTTTGCTGTCGAGTTTGCTGATGACCTCCTCATCGTGAACGATCATGGTGATATCAGCGCCTTTTTCTTCGTGGTATTTTAATACTTCGCGATAGTCGATGTTAGCAACGATATAGGTATCGGAAAGTACAACATACTCCTCGGTGGAGTGTTTTAAGAAGGAGATCGCACCCCACAGTGCTTCGATCTTGCCTTTATAAACCTGAGACTGGCCCTGGCCAAACGGAGGCAGGATATAGATACCGCCGTTTTTGCTTGCGGACAGATCCCAGTCCTCGCCGTGAGACAGGTGGTCCATTAAGGACTGATAGTTGCTCTTGGTGATAACGCCGACTTTGGTGATGCCGGAGTTTACCATGTTGGACAGCGGGAAGTCAACGATACGGTAGCTGCCGCCGAACGGTAAAGATGCTAAAGTTCTGTTTTTGGTAAGCTCTCCGAGATACTCATTGTAAATGTCGGAGAAGATAATTCCCATCATGCTCATAAAGATTACCTCATTCCTCCCGGAAGTACTTCCGGGAAATTCAAAAATTAAACGGTCACAATAGACGAATTATTTCTTAGCCGGCATACCGATCATGCCTTTTGCCGGAACCTTTTCACCGGTTTTAACGGTCTGGTTCGGGCCTACGGTAGCTACGCCCCACTCTGCTCTGTCAGCAAATTCTTCCGGACGCTGACCGACTTCTGCGCCGCCCTCGATAACTGCACCGTTACCTAAGATTGCGTAGTTGATCTTAGCGCCTGCGCGGATAACGCAGCCCGGCATTACAACACTGTCGTTGACCTCTGCGCCTTCTTCGATAACGCAGTCGGAGGAGATGATGGACTGATATACTTTACCGCAGATGTTGGAGCCCTTAGTGATTAAGGAAGCCTGGATGGTAGCGTTGTCGCCGACATAGGTCGGAGCGGTCTCAACGTTACGAGCGTAGATGCGGAAAGATTTGTCGTTTAAGTTCATCGGGATCTTCGGATTGATAAGGTCCATGTTAGCTTCCCACAGGGAGTCGATGGTACCAACGTCTTTCCAGTAACCCTCGAAGGTGTAAGCCATCATCTTTTTGCCGTCGCCGAGCATTAACGGGATGATGTTTTTACCGAAGTCGTGGTCGGAAGCTTCGTTTGCGTTATCTTTCTCTAAGTAGTAGTGGAGATCTTCCCAGTTGAAGATGTAGATACCCATGGAAGCCAGAGTGGATTTCGGTTTTTTCGGTTTTTCTTCGAACTCATAGATGGTGCCGTCCGGATTGGTGTTCATGATACCGAAACGGGATGCTTCTTCCAGCGGAACATCCATAACTGCGATGGTGCAGTCAGCACCGTTTGCTTTATGGTAGTCGAGCATCTTGTTGTAGTTCATTTTATAGATATGGTCGCCGGAGAGAATGATAACGTATTTCGGGTTATAATTCTCGATGAAGCGGATATTCTGATAGATCGCATTTGCGGTTGCGGTAAACCATTTCATGCCCTGAGATGCCTGGTACGGCTGCAGGATATGAACACCGCCGTTATTGCGGTTTAAGCCCCACGGCTGACCGTTGCCGATGTACTCGTTGAGCTCATGCGGCTGATACTGGGTCAGAACACCTACGGTATCGATACCGGAGTTGACACAGTTGGACAGCGGGAAGTCGATAATACGGTACTTACCGCCAAACGGTACTGCCGGCTTTGCCTGATCCTGGGTCAGTGCATACAGTCTGGAGCCCTGGCCGCCTGCCAGCAGCATTGCGATCATTTCTTTTTGTTTTTTCATAACATCGTCCCTTCCTTTGTTTTCGCCGCATCGGTTGGGAATTTCCGATGGCAGCGTTATTGAAAGTGAAAATTTATTGCCTCTCCCCCGCAAAAAACGGGGCAAAGGACTTTTTTTGGGGCAAACGGTAATATCCCGTTTGCCGATCAAACAAAACTCACACCTTTTCGTTCTCCGCAAACGCCGATGCCTTTTTGATCGCTGTTTTCGGGGTCTTGCGGAATGTGATGAACAAGGTGGTCATGGCCGGTACGGTAAGCTCGATCGAGAAGTCGAAGCCGTGGCTCGGGATCTCGTCGGAGTGGATCGGCGGATTTAAGATTCCGTCGCCGCCGTAGGCCTTGTGGTTGGAAGAAAACGCCTCGGTATATTTACCCGCATACGGGATACCGATACGGTAGTGCTCCCTGGTCACGGTCGAGAAGTTGGATACGCAGATGACCTCTTTCCCCGCTTTGTTTTTTCGCATAAACGCGATGATATTCTGGGTGTTGTCATCCGGGATGATCCATTCAAAACCGTTTTGGTCGCTTTCATTCTCCCAAAATTGTTCGTGCTTGAGATAGAAACCGTTCAAATCGCGGACGTAATCCTGCATCTTCTGATGGGCCGGATAGTCAAGCAGGTGCCAATCAAGCCCCTGTTTGTGGTTCCATTCGATGAACTGCGCAAATTCATCGCCCATGAACATAAGCTTCTTACCCGGATGTGCGATCTGCAATCCGTAGAACGCACGCAGGTTTGCAAACTTCTGCTCATATTCGCCCGGCATCCTGCCGATCAGCGAGCCTTTTCCGTAAATCACCTCCGCATGTGACAGCGGGAGGATATACGCTTCGGAAAACGCATTATAGAATGAAACGGTCAACCCGTCATGATTGTCCTTTCGGAAAAACGGATCCTGTGCCATATAGGACAGGATATTATCCTTCCAGCGGATGTTCCACTTATAGGAAAAGCCAAGGCCGTCCATCGAGACCGGTTTGGTCACATTCGGATAGTTCGACGATTCCTGTGCGATCACAAGCGCAGACGGGTTACGGGACAAGGTCACCGAGCACAGCTCCTGCAGCAGCGATTTTGCCTCAAGGTTTTCTCTGCCGCCGTAAGCATTCGGATACCATGTTCCGGGTACTCTGCCGTAGTCGAGGTTAAGCATCGATGCAAGCGAATCCACGCGGATGCCGTCAAGATGATACTCCTCTATCCAATACAGGATATTGGAAATCAAAAAGCAGCGAACCTCGTTTCTTCCGAAGTCAAATACCCGGTTTCCCCAATCCGGATGTTCTGCCTTCCACGCTTCCTGATACTCATAGCACTTCACCCCGTCATATTCATACAGGCAGGAATTTTTCGGGAAGCAGGCGCATGCCCAATCCATCAAAATACCGATGCCCGCTTTATGCAGAGTATTGACAAAAAAGCGAAAATCGTCCGGCGAACCGAACCTTGACGTCGGTGCATAGAAATTCACGGAGCTGAAGCCGAAGGATTCCTCGGACAGATACTCCATGATCGGCATGATCGCAACATGGGTATAGTTCATAGCCTTGACATAATCCGCAAGGTCCATGGCAATATCCTTATAGTTACGGTAGCTGCCGTTTGGTTTTTTGCGCCAGGAGCCCAAATGCACTTCATAGATATTCATCGGACGTTCATGCATTCTGCGGCGGGCGCGGTTATTTAAGTAGACACCGTCGGTCCAGCGGAAGCTATCTTCGGTACATACGATCGAAGCCGTACCCGGAAGTTTTTCCATACGGGCGGCATAAGGGTCTGCTTTCAGACGCGTCTGTCCGTCCGATCCGGTAATGGCAAACTTATAAAGTTGTCCTTCCGCCGCATCCTGCACCACCGTCTCCCACACGCTGTCGGAGATGCGGTACATCGGATAAAGATCATTTTTCCACCCGGAAAAATCACCCGTCACCGAGATCGCGAGCGCATTCGGCGCCCAGGTGCGGAATACATATCCGCCTTCAGGCAATTTATGGCAGCCCAAGAGCTCGAAGGACCTGAAATTCTTGCCCTGATGGAACAGGTAGATACCCTCCGAAACATCGGTCACCGAAGCCTGTACCGGTGCTTTCTGGCTCAATAACATACTGCTAACTTCCTTTCGTTCGAGCGATCACCGCAAAATTCTGTCGGCAATCAATATAACTCTGTATATATTAAACCACATTTTTACGAATTTGTCCAGTCCCTAAGACGATTTTTATTCGAAAAGATGAAAATTTCCTGTTATTTTGTGCAAAATGCCATTTGTTTTTCCTTTTCGACAGAAGCGAAAAACAAGAAA
>JBGUUN010000271.1:0-2452 GCA_045133555.1 Oscillospiraceae bacterium | reverse complement strand
TGCTAAGATTGCAGTCAGTGCGAACCAGATAACGGAGTTGTCACCGGTCTGCGGAACTTCTGCTAACGGAACATCCTCTTCCGGGATATCCAGCGGGATGTCTTCTTCAATGATGATCTCTTCTTCCGGAGTCTCTAACGGAATTTCCTCTTCCGGAATTTCTTCCATCGGCGGTTCTTCCGGCTCTACCGGCGGGTCAACCGGGTCAGACGGCGGATCTACCGGATCAACCGGCGGATTCTGCGGAACTTCCGGCGGATCATTCGGCTCAGACGGCGGATTCTGCGGCGGGAAGGTACCGCCAATGTTGCTTTCTTCACGCCAAATGTGCTCGGTTACGATCACTTCGTCTTTTACGTTCAGTTCAAACTTGATGTCCATAGTTACATCGACATCACGCATACCGCTTGCAAGACCAACCATGGTCTGGGAAGTGGTCTCATCACCGGATGCCTCATCTACAACAACTTCGGAAGTGTAGAGGTAAACACCGTGGGTCAGATTCTGAACGCCGTCAAGAGTGATGTTGAAGTTCTGATCGCCTTCGATCAGGGTGATGCTTTCGAAACAGTAGTTACCGTTTTCATCCGGTACCAGTAAGGTCTCGCCTTCCTGAACTTCGCCTGCGATACGGCCGCTTGCGATCTTCTCGCCGAGAGCATCGTATACAGTGATAACTAAGCTGTCGCCGTTATCAGCGCTCGGGGTGACGACCAGAGAGAATGCAATGTTGGTTACATATGCATCGTTGCTGTCATCATCGTCAGCATTGTTTGCATGATCCTCGGATTTGCTGATTACGGTTAAAGACAAATCTTTTAAGAAATTGTTCTCATTGATGATGGTGTCTGCGGTAGTGTTCTCGACTTCGGTCGGAGCCAGACCGGTCAGATATTCGTACAGCTTGAACATCAGGTAAACCTGATCCTCTTTGCCTGCCGGAATATCCTTCAGTGCACCGTCGTTATTGGTTAAATCGGATTCTTTGCCAACGTAATGGGAGTTTACAAACTCTACACCTTCCATGTTGTTGCTGCAGGACCAGATTGCCATCTGGGTCGCAGTCAGTGCAACACCGTCGGTCAGAATTGCAAGCTCGTCTGCGCTGAACTCACCGGAAGCCAGTAAAGTAGCTTTCAGAGCATCCAGGCTGCCGATCGCCGGCATCGGATTGCCCTCTGCATCCAGCACGGTATTGCCTTCTGCATCGGTCTGATAACCGGTAGTGCCCCAGTAGCCATTGAGTGCGATGGAGCGGATCTGTTTTGCCTGATCCTCATCGTAATAGGTTGCGTCCTCTAAGTTCTCTACGTTGTAGCCAAAACCATCCTCGGTTCTGGTGCTGACGTCTGCACAGTATACGGTAACCAGGTCACCGGTCTCGCGGTCCATTAAAACGAACTGCTGAGCGGTAGCGTATACAACACCGTATTTGTCGCCGCCGATCTCTTCCAGCCATTCGCCGTCCTGATACCAGCCTTCAACATTGTGTGCAGCACCCAGTGCATCTACACGGTGCAGGTAATAAGTTTCACCGTCCGGACCGACTACGGTCAGCTCTCTTCTGATGATTCTTTCACCGTCAGTGTTTACGATATAACCTTTGCTGTCGGTCAAAATATTGCCGTTTTCATCTCTTGCGATATTTTCATACGGATCGAGATAATCGCTCGGGTAATATTTCAACCATGCTTTCTTGAAATAGTAGCTGCCGCCAAGCAGTTCCTCTTTCTCCTCGCCGGAAAGCGGCTCGGTGAAAACAACTGCCGGACGGAACTGGCTGGTGTTGCCGGTTCCGATAAACTCGTACTGATAACCGTCGGAAATGTCGCCCTGAGCGGTCGGATCTTCCGGTGCAGCAGACGGAGTTTCGGTGACAAGGTCATTGGACTCACTCGGTTTTTCGTCGCCGTATACGCGCTCCATTTCGGAGTCGCCCGGAGTTGAGGTGATGTCAACATCCTTAACGGTTACACTAACCTCGCCTTTTTCCTCATCTTTGGTGATGGTGTAATCATAGTTGCCATCGTTTTCGGATTCCGGGAGATCGCCTTTTACAATCTCACCTTCCATACCGAATTCGGTGGAACCGGTCTCGCCTTCGGTCAGCGGTACTTTGACCGTGACATTTTCCGGCGACTGGGTTTCTTTGGAGTACTCAACGCCGCCGCTTACTTCCTTCTGGGAGGTGGAGAGGGTGCCGTTGAACTGGCTCTCTTTGGTAACTTCGTCAAAGGTCTCTTTGATCAGCTCACCGTTACCGTCGGTTACGGTGGTAGTGGTAGAAACCTCTGTTTTGGATACGCTCGTACCGTCGGTGGTAACACCGCTGGTATTTTTCTCGATCGTAACGGTCACATCGACATTTCCGGTCTCCGGATCGGTCGTCGTGGTGGTAGTAGTGGTCTGCTGGGTAGTAGTACCATCGCCATTATCGATGGTCTCGGTTACT
>JBGUUN010000270.1:0-3204 GCA_045133555.1 Oscillospiraceae bacterium | reverse complement strand
CATGTCGACATCAAACGGCGCTTTATAGCCGTTGACATCACCCAGTTCAAAGCGCAGATGATCGTATCCGTATTTTTTTGCGGCAATGTTGCACTTTTCGATGACATCGGCTTTTAAGTCCAGACCAATAATCTCTACCGGGATCTTGCGGATCTCAGTGAAATAGTAGTATACGATGAAGGTTAAGTAGGATTTGCCGCAGCCGAAATCCAGAATGTGGATCTCTTTTCCGTCAAATTCCTTTGCTGCATCATCAATGATCTCAATCAGACGGTTGATCTGGCGGAATTTGTCGTACATCGAAGCCACTACCTTGCCTTCTGCGGTGAAGATGCCCATATCCACTAACGGCGGAATGATCTCGCCTTCCTGCAGCAGATAGTTTTTCTTGCGGTTGTGGGATACAGTGGTGTTTTTTTGCTGCTCCTGCGATACATTTTTCATGGTGCAGGAGATTTTCCCCTTCTTGGAGACCAGTAAATGGAATTCTTTGGTGTCGCACCAGACATCTACCTGCTTGTACTGACCGATCAATTCGGTCTCAAGCAGTGCATATAAGGCATCCGAAGGCAGGTTTTTGTGGAAAACCTGCTTTTCGGTGTAGTGCGAAAGCTGATAGTACTCCCCTTTTGGCAGTACGTCGATCTTGCGGTATTCGGCAGCCGCAGTCGGCTTGCTGATGACCATATGGGTGATAGGATATGTAAAGATCTGATCTAAATACTTTTTAACATCGGACATTTTGGAAAACTCCTTTCGGTTGCTTTCCATTATTATACCATAAATTTGGCCTTGGAACAAGTCTTAACCGCTGATGATCTCGATTTTTCCGCCGCCGCCTTTCTCTTTGCGTACAATGATCTGCTTGTCGATCTTGGTTTTCAGCTCAGCTACATGCGAGATGATACCGACCAGACGGTTGCCGCTTGTCAAATCGTGCAGCGTCTTGACCGCAAGCTGTAAGGTTTCTTCGTCAAGAGAACCGAAGCCTTCGTCAACGAACATGGTATCAAAGCGGATACCGCCGGCGCTTTGCTGTACCTCATCGGAAAGTCCCAATGCAAGCGATAAGGATGCCATAAAGGATTCACCGCCCGATAAGGAGCGTACGCTGCGTTCGGTACTGCTGTAATAATCGATGACATTGAGGCTAAGACCGGACTGACTGCGTTTGTTGTCGGCACTCTCAGCACGCTTGAGCGCATATCTGCCCTGCGACATTGCCAAAAATCTGGTGTTGGCATTCGCAATGATCCGATCAAAATAGGTCTGCAGGATGTAAGTTTCCAACGTGATCTTGTCCTGACCGCTTAAATTACCGGTCAGCGTATCGGAAAGAGATTTTGCAAGGATGCATTCTTGCTCGAGTACATTCAATGTTTTGCTGATGCGCGCGATCTGCTCTGTGGCATTGCGGTTGATCTCGATTCGGTTGACTGCAGCAGCTTTGGCTTCGTTGCAGGATACGATCGAAGCCTGCAGCCGCATTTTATCCGCCTGCAGCGATGTACCGTCAAGCTCGCATCCGCCGTTTACCTGCTCTTCAAGCTGTTCAATCTTGCCGTCAAGCAGCGCAATACGGTTGCTGCATTCCTGATACTGCTGCTCGGTGGTTTTGATCTGCTGTAAGATCTTTTCTTTTTGCAATTGAAGTCCGCGGATAGTTTCATCTGCTTCGTTTTTGGTCGGATACGGCAGATCGCTAACCAATTCCACGCAGATTTCTTCACAGCGTAAGAGCTTGCTTTCCAGTAAGACTGCGTTTTCTTTTCGTTCGGTATACTCTGTGCGCAGCTTTTCACAGGCAGATTCGGTGTAAGGTAAGGTCTTTTCGATCTCATTTTTGCGTTTGACCGATTTCTCGACCGCTTTGCGCTGTACTTCCAGCTGTGCGATCTGATCGCGCAGCTTTGTAATCAGATGATCGGTCTGCAGATACGGATCACTTTGGTCATGCAGTAAATGTGCAGCCTTTTCTGCGATCATTTGCGTGACGGAATCCAACCTGCCGTTGGCGGCTGCAGCGGCAGCACTTGCTTCCATAGCAGCATCCTGCGCCTTTTGCGCATCGGATTTCATTTTTTTGAGCTGGCTTTCCTGCGGGGCAGCCGTATCACGTTTGGCAGGAGCCGGATGTGTTGTAGCGCCGCAGACAGGGCATGGCATCCCCTCTTGCAGATATTCTGCTAAAATACCGGCTTGTGCATCCAGAAAACTGCGGTTTGCGATAAGATAGATTTCTTCCAGACGCTGTGCATTCTTTCGCGCGGAAATGTAACATAGCTTAGCTTCTTCAGCCTGATTGCACAAAAGCTGCTGTTCTTTCAGGTCTTTTTGGAACTGGAGCAGTTCATTTAACTGACGTACCGCGTCAGAAGTTTTATGCTCCAAAACAGCCTGTTTTTGCAGCACATCGGATAAGCCGGAAAGCTCCTCTTTGATGTTTTTTAACTGCAGCGCATACGATGCAAGTGCGTTTTCATCCGTAACGATCTGTTTTTTTAACTGCAGCAGATCCTTTCGCATCAAAGCTGCCTGTTTACGTTCCTGCTCCAATGCGGCATATTTTGGAAGTTTAGCCATCAGCTCCGAAACGGAATCGTTGATTTTCTGCACTTGGGATTCTTTGTCGTTATGTTGTATTCTTTCCGCCTGCAGCTTCTCAAGCGCATTTGCCTTGATATTTCGCTCATTTTGCAGCGCTATAAGCTGTTCTTTGGCCGAAAGAAAGGATTCCCACTGCAATAGCTGCGTGTTGACAGTTGCAAGTGCCGAGTTGGATTTATCTATTTCACTTGAGAGCATTCCCACTTTAATTTCATCTGCGCGCTGTAATTGTTCCAACAGCAATGGGTATTCCTCTTTCGGTAAAGCTCCATTTTGTGCGTCTTTTACCTGCTGGGCAAAGATACTGCCGGGATCTGCGGCGATACGATGCAGTTGTATACGCACTTCGTTCTCGGTTAGCTCATATTTGCGGGATTTTTCTAAATAATCCGTTTTCACCAGCTCCTGAAGCTTGGCATAGCGGTCGGTATGGAAGATCTTGCTGAAGATTTTTTGTCTTTCTGTTGTGTCGGCAAGCAGCAATTTTAAGAAGTCACCCTGTGCGATCATTGCAATCTGGGTGAACTGGTCACGATCCACTCCGATGATTTCGCGAATCGCAGCGTCGACATTTTTTTCTCCGGTGCAAAGCAGCTG
>JBGUUN010000269.1:0-6072 GCA_045133555.1 Oscillospiraceae bacterium | reverse complement strand
TGGCGAGACCTACGCATTCGCTGCTACCGAGCTGTACAAAGCTGGTACCGCTGCTCAGATCACCTTAGCAGAGGGCACCAACATTGTAACTGCTACCGTTTACTATAACGGCGTTAAAGTTGGCACCTTCGCTCCGTTCTACGCTGCAGTTTAATCTGTAAGACAGAATAGAATTGAGGTTCTGACCTGATAACAGGTAATCAAGGCCCCATCTCGAAAGAGATGGGGCTTTTTGTTATGCGCTCCACGAAATTCCGTATGACGGGAGCGGCAGATGCATTGCCGGAGACGGCATCCTCCGCCATCACCGCAAAGGCGACCGTCTGCCCGGTTTGCTCCCATATAAACCATCCCGCAAACCATCCGATGAGCTGTTCGCTGCCGTTTTGATACCGTCCTGTCTGTGCCGTACCTGTCTTGCCGCAGATGACGGCAGCCTCGGTCTTTGCCAGTGCGCTGTCAGATTCCGCCACCGCTTTGTACAATGCATCCTGCAATGTATCGGCGGTACTTTTTTGTAGTACCGTCTGCGGAATTGCCGATGGAAGGGGATCAAGATGCATACCGTCTGTGGTGGTGCCGCGTACCAGAGTCGGTGTGCGATAGATGCCGCCGTTTGCAATCGCGGCATAGGCAGCAGCGACCTGCAGCGGTGTGGCGGTCCATTCGCCCTGCCCGAAGGAGAAGTTTGCCAATGCTGCACCGCTTGGACGATTTGCGAAACTTCCTCCGGCGGATTCGATGCCGGATGCAAGACGGATGCTGTCTCCGAAACCAAAGTGTGCGACCGTATCGGTGAAAATATCTGCAGGATAGCTTTGGGTCAGTCGAATAAAGTAGGGGTTGCAGGATTCTTTGAGTGCACCGTAAAGATTCAAACTGCCGTGTCCGCTTCGCTCGTGACAGCGAAAGGTAACATTGCCAACGGTAATACTTCCGGTGCAGTTTATCCCCATATTGGGAGAATATCCCGCTTCAAGTGCCGCTGCAGCGATAAACGGTTTGATGACAGAACCGACGGGATATGCGCCAAGCGCACGGTTAAATAGCGGCGTATCAGGGTCGTTTAACACTGCGGCAGGGGATGCGTAGGTTGGGGTCGAGCAGATGGCAAGGACCTCACCCGTATCGGCATCGATGCAGACCGCTGCACCTTTCTTCACCGATCGCATCGCATCTTGTAATGCGTTTTGCAGGGCGGCATCCAAGGTAAGTGCCACACCGTGGGTCGGGGATTCAGGGAGGAGCAATGAAATCGGTGCGGTGGGGAGGATATCACCGTTTCCGAGTGTTTGGATCATGGCTTTTGCAGTCTTGCTCTCGCTGCGCAGGAAGCTGTCATATGCCGCCTCGATACCGCTGACACCGATCCCGTCCGAGAGATAACCGATGATATGCGGTGCGGTTTCATTCGTGCGGATCGGCTTTGGATATACGACATCACCCAAACCGCTGCCTTGCTCGACGATCTCGTTTTCAACAAGGGAAAGTGAGCAGAGTTCAAAGGATTGATTGATCGGGGTGTAATATCTGTCGTAGATGATCCCGCGGGTTTGATAAAGTGCGATGCTTTTTTGGGTACTTGCAGCGTTTAAGGCAGGGTATACGGTGTTTTGGGAGAGGAAAAGCAGATGAACGGAAAGTGCGGTAAAGATAAACAGAATGAGGAAAAACAGGATGGACAAGCGTTTTTGCATAGGACACCTCGGTAGGAATTTACATTGACTTTGCGTATAGTTTGTGATACAATGATGATGGATATACTCGACTATTTATACGGAGGAATCAATCAAGAAATGAAGATCAGTGTGGTCACGCCGTTTCATCGCGGCAAGCAATATCTGCCGGACTATTTTGACAGTCTGTGTGCGCAGAGTTTTCATGATTTTGAGGTAATCTTTGTTTTGGCAAATGCGGAGGATGTTTCCGATATTCTTGACAAGTATCAGTCGATGCTGCGTCTGGAGGTCGTAACGCTGGAAGGAAAAACCGGTGTCTCTGCAGCAAGAAACTTAGGTCTGGAGAAAGCAAGCGGCGAATATGTGTATTTCATGGACGCCGATGACTATATTTTAGAGCATACGCTGGAGCGTTTTGCATTGCATTTAGAGGAGCAGCCGAATCTGCAGCTTCTGTACGGCAATAAAAAACGCACCTGGTATAAACGTTCCATTACATTGGACGCACTGCGTACCGAGCAGATCGAGCGTTGGAAAGCAGAGTTGACCGAGGCCGGTATCACCTATCCGGAGGATGCGGATGAAGCGACACTGGAGACGCTGGTTGCTTCTGTTATGGGCGACGAGGTTTTGGCAAAAGAGAATGCGGAAGATGCCATGGCGGATGCAGGTGAAGAAGACAATGAGACCGATCGCCGCAACACTGTTGCGGATAATGATGACAGCGAAGGATATGACAGTGAAGAACAAGGTGAAGCGGCGATCGGTGCCCGGAACCTTGATGAGGTCGAGACCGACCGTCTGGCACGCAAGAACCGTGCGGCTCGCGTCTTGATCAGCTCTCGCAAAGGTATCAAGAATATCTCGGTGCTGCATACCTTGATCAACCGTGAGTTTTTACTCAAGAAAAACATTCGCTTCGATGAGGAAGCGGTGTTCTATGCGGATCTGTCCTTTATGGTACAGGTGCTTGAAGAGGTAAGAGAAGCTAAACGCGTATTTTCCTCGAAATACTATCAGCGCAGACACAATGACCCGATCAATCTGCCGTCCATCGCACAGCAGAAATCGGATGACCGTTTTACCGAGCTGCTGTCCGCATACGAGAAAGCGATCGCTCTGGTCGGTGACGAATACGGTATTAAAGAGCGTTTATATCGTAAGATGATCAACTACTACTGCAACTATTTTGCGGTACAGCTGCACCGCAGTAAAAAGACCAAATGGAAAGAAGAACGCTTTGAGCAGATGCGCCGTATTATTACGAACATCGATCCGAAGTATATCAAACGCTTCCAGTGGCGGAAACGCCGTCTGGTCGCTGCGCTGAAAGCCGGCGATATCAAGAAGGTAGAGCGTCAGATCACCGTCTATCTGGGCAAGAAAAAGCTTTGGTCGCTGATCAAACAGCCGTCTAAAGTCAAACGTGAGATGTATAACCACGTTTACAAAAAACAGCCGCTGATGGAGAACACCGTACTGTTTGAATGCTTCTTCGGCGGATTCTATTCCGATAGCCCGAAATACATCTTTGAGCAGCTCGTCAAAGCATATCCGGGCGAGTATAACTGCGTTTGGGTATACAAAGACAAACGTATGAAAATCCCGTTTGCCTGCAAACAGGTAAAACGTTTCAGCTTGGCATATTACCGCTATCTGGCGCGTGCGAAGTACTTTGTTTTCAACAACCGTCAGCCGGCATGGATGGAACACCGTGACGGTATGGTGTTCTTGGAAACCTGGCACGGCACTCCGCTCAAACGTCTGACCTTTGACCAGGAGGAGGTATTATCCGCTTCTCCGAACCATAAGGCATTGATGTACCGTTCTTCCCGCAACTGGGATTATCTGGTTTCTCCGAACGAATTCTCCACCGAGGTGTTCAAAAGCTGCTTCATGTTCGACAATATGATGCTCAATACCGGTTATCCGCGTAACGACATCCTGCATAAACCGGACAAAGAGGTGCTTGCAAAGCAGATCCGTGCAAAACTCGGCATTCCGGAGGGCAAAAAGACCATTCTGTATGCACCGACCTGGCGTGATGATGAGTTCTACGGTCACGGTCAGTATAAATTCACCCTGAAGCTGGATCTGCAGGAGATGAAAAAGCATCTGTCGGACGAATATGTCGTTCTGCTGCGTACCCACTATTATATCGCAGATGCGATCGACACCACCGGTGTCGAGGACTTTGTGGTCAATGTATGCCGCTATAACGATATTGCAGAGCTGTATCTGATCTCGGATATTCTGATCACCGACTATTCCTCGGTATTCTTCGACTATGCGGGCTTAAAACGTCCGATGCTGTTCTATACATACGATTTGGAGAAGTACAGAGATGATTTGCGCGGCTTCTATATCGATATGGAAACAGAAGTACCGGGTCCGCTGCTGTTGACTACCGATGATGTCATTGATGCGATCGAGAACATCAACGAAGTCAATGCGAAGTACAAAGAGCGTTATAAACAGTTCTATAAACGCTTCTGCGGCTGGGAGGATGGACATGCATCCGAGAAGATCGTTGATTTTGTATTCAAAGGTAAAAAGTTTGATAATCACGATCAGTGATTATCTGTAACCACGATCAGTGATCTTTTAGGCGTAAAAATTAGTAAACAGTAAATTTTTATCAAACCGGATTGCAAAGCAGTCCGGTTTGATGTATAATAGGAGTATAGCCACAATGTGGTAATGATAAAATGGAGGAATCTATCATGGCAAGAATGATCTTAAATGAAACTTCTTATTTTGGCCCGGGCGCTATCAAAAATATCGTTGATGAGGTAAACGGCCGCGGTTTGAAAAAAGTTTTAGTCGTAACCGACAAAGACTTAATGAAATTTAAAGTTGCAACCAAAGTTTTAGACGTACTGGATGCAGCAGGTATTCCTTACGCTGTATATGACAATGTAAAAGCAAACCCGACCATCGAAAACGTACAGACCGGCGTTGCTTTCTGCAAAGAGGCAGAGGCTGACTGTTTAGTAGCTGTCGGCGGCGGTTCCGCAATCGATACCGCAAAAGCAATCGGCATCATCATCACCAACCCGGAATATGCTGATGTTCGTTCCTTAGAGGGCGTTGCTCCGACCAAAAACAAATGCTTACCGCTGATCGCAGTTTCCACCACTTCCGGTACTGCTGCAGAGGTTACCATCAACTACGTAATCACCGACGTAGAGAAACAGCGTAAATTTGTTTGCGTTGACCCGCACGATATCCCGGTTGTTGCAATCGTTGACTCCGAGATGTCCGCTTCCATGCCGAAGGGCTTATGCGCTGCTACCGGTATGGACGCTCTGACCCATGCAATCGAAGGTTACATCACCAAAGGTGCTTGGGAATTAACCGACATGATGCACTTAAAAGCAATCGAGATCATCGGCCGCAGCCTCCGTGCTTCCGTTAACGGCTGCCCGCAGGGTCGTGAGGATATGGCTTTAGGTCAGTATGTTGCAGGTATGGGCTTCTCCAACGTTGGTTTAGGTATCGTTCACTCTATGGCTCACCCGCTGGGCGCTGTATATGACACCCCGCACGGCGTTGCAAACGCAATTTTACTGCCGACCGTTATGGAGTACAATGCAGAAGCTACCGGTGAGAAATACCGTGAGATCGCTCGCGCAATGGGCGTAAAAGGCGTTGACGAGATGACCGTCGAAGAGTACAGAAAAGCTGCTGTCGACGCTGTTAAATCCTTAAGCGCTGATGTTGGTATTCCGGCTGACTTAAAAGCAATCGTTAAAGAAGAAGATATCGATATGCTGGCTCAGCAGGCTATGGATGACGCTTGCCGTCCGGGTAACCCGAAAGATCCGACCAAAGAAGATATCATTGCTCTGTACAAATCCTTAATGTAATTTCATAAAAACACCGCAGGGGTTAGCCTCTGCGGTGTTTGGCTTTAGGAGAAGAAATATGCTCATAAGAAAAGCTTCTGCGCGGGATGCTGCAGACTTAAAAATTCTGTATTTTGAGTATCTGACGAAGTTCCCGCCGAAAGAAGAACAGGATATGCTGCAATGGGAACGCTTACTGTCGAAATGGGAGCAGGATGAAAAAATCTATTTGTTGGTAGCAGAAATAGATGGCAGAGTGGTTTCGAGCATACAAATGCAGATTGTAGAAAGTCTGACACATAATGTTCGGCCGTTTGCCGTGATCGAAAATGTGGTGACACATGGGGACTATCAAAATAGAGGATATGCTTCTGCATTGCTTCGGGAGGCAACAAAAATTGCACAGCAACACCGCTGTTATAAAGTTTTTCTCGAAACCGGCTCCAATCGGGAGAGTACTTTGAACTTTTACCGAAAGAATGGTTTTGAAATTGACAGTAAGCATTCTTGCTTAAAAAAATTGCCGTAAAAGCACAAACCCCACT
>JBGUUN010000268.1:0-6832 GCA_045133555.1 Oscillospiraceae bacterium | reverse complement strand
GCAGCCAGACCGTTCTTACGAACGTTGCTGTAAGCGGAAAGTTTGGTGCGTTTGAGCATGCCCATCTTGGTGACCGAGGTGATATAGCGATCGGCTTCAAAATCACCGACTGCGATCATACACTCGATCTTCTCCTCCGGATCAAGCGGCAGGAGATTGACTACGTTCATACCCTTGGAGTTTTTGTTGCCCTCCGGCAGCTCGTAGCATTTGAGTTTATAAACCTTACCGACATTGCTGAACAGCAGCAAGCTGTCATGCGAAGTACAGGTAAAGATATCTTTTACAAAGTCTTCCTCACGGTTCTTGACGCCCGAAACACCGCGTCCGCCGCGTTTCTGGGTCTTATAGAGCTCGGTTGCCTGACGTTTGATATAGCCGGCATGGGTGAGGGTAACGATGCTGTTTTCGTCCGGGATCAGATCTTCGATATCCACCTCGCCGGAAACCGACTGGATCTCGGTACGGCGCTCATCGCCGAATTTCTTACGGATCTCCGCAAGCTCATCACGAATGATGCCCTCGATCAGATGCTCATCCGCCAGAACGCTTTCGTAGTACGCAATACGCTCCATGAGCTGACGCAGTTCTTCCTCGATCTTCTCGCGCTCTAAGCCGGCAAGCTGACCGATACGCATTGCAACGATAGCAGATGCCTGTGCATCACTGAAGCCAAAGCGCTCCATCAAAGCTTCTTTACCTTCCTGAATGGTCTTATGGCTGCGGATGATGCGGATAACTTCCTCGATGTTATCCTGCGCAACCTTCAAGCCCTCCAAGATGTGTGCGCGCTCTCTTGCTTTCTTCAGCTCAAAGATCGTTCTTCTGCGAATGACATCCTTCTGGAATTTGATATATTCCTGAAGCATCTCTTTGAGAGAGAGCACTTTCGGCTGACCGTCAACCAGTGCAAGCATGATAACGCCGACGGTATCCTGCATCTGGGTGTAGTTGAACAGGTTGTTGAGTACGATCTGCGGATTCACATCACGGCGCAGCTCGATCACAACGCGCATACCGTCACGGTCAGTCTCATCACGCATATCGGTGATGCCTTCGATACGTTTCTCTTTTACGAGATTTGCGATATGCTCCTGCAGACGTGCTTTGTTGACACCGTACGGCAGCTCGGTAATGATGATCGCCATCTTACCCGGCTTGATCTCCTCGATCTCGGTGCGGGCACGCAGAATGATCTTACCGCGGCCGGTCGCATACGCACTGCGGATGCCGGCTTTGCCCATGATGATGCCGGCGGTCGGGAAGTCCGGACCTTTTACGCAGGTCATCAATGCGTTGAGATCTGCCTCCGGATTCTCCATCAGCATATCGATCGCATCGATCACTTCGCCTAAGTTATGCGGCGGGATATTGGTCGCCATACCTACCGCGATACCCATCGAACCGTTGACCAGCAGGTTCGGGTAACGGGACGGGAGGACGACCGGCTCTTTCAGACGATCGTCGTAGTTGGACTGATAGTCAATGGTATCTTTATCGATATCGGTGAGCATCTCGGTAGAGATCTTGCTCATTCTTGCCTCGGTGTAACGGTAAGCTGCAGCCGGGTCACCGTCGACAGAACCGAAGTTACCCTGACCGTCTACCAGCGGATAGCGCATGCTGAAATCCTGCGCAAGACGTACCATCGCATCGTAAACCGACGCGTCACCGTGCGGATGGTAACGACCGAGTACCGAACCTACGGTATCCGCACACTTACGGTACTCTCTTTCCGGTACCAGTCCGTTTTCATGCATGGTGTATAAGATGCGGCGATGTACCGGCTTAAGTCCGTCACGGACATCCGGCAGCGCACGCTGTACAATGACCGACATGGAGTAGGCAAGGAAAGAATCCTTCATCTCCTTGGAAATGTCGACATTGATAATATTCGTTCCGTTCGTGTTATCCAAAATGATATACCGTGCCTTTCTGTATTTCGCATCCCGCCTTTATCAACAGGATGCGTCACCGCTCTTAAACGGTAAAGTTTTTATACTTATCTTTGAAGCCTTCCTGCAAGCACGCTCTGACAGCGTCCTCACGGCCTTCTGTGCATCTTTTCGGAATGATGAAGATTCTTTCCTTTCCGACACCGATGCAGAAGTTTAAGGACGTCTCAAAGCCGATCACACGCGGCTTGATCATTTCAAAGTCAACCATCGTCTGATTGCCCTCTTCACCTACCATAACGCAGGTGTCATAGACATCCACCATGAAGGTGTTCTTCTCTTTGGTGACAGCCTCTTTCGTTGCTTTGATATGGCGGGTCGGCATATACCAGATGAAACCGATCATCGCAACCGAAACCACAGCAAGGAAGTACTGCATCGAGCTGACGGTACCCGGCTCTGCGGTGGTGATACGGTATACGTACAAGATAAATAATACAAGCAGTATAATCGAGTAGATCAGATTCTTGGAATAGAGGGTCAGCTTATGGAAACGTTTTAAGCCCTCGGTGACCTCATCCGCATTCATGTCATAAAAGATTCGGATCGGGGTCTTACCCGCAATTCTGGCATCGGCATCCTCCGGCTGAGCGATCGGGATATGGATATCATAGTTATCCGCATCCAGATCCGCCTTGGTCGTGTCGATCTTATCCTCTAAAAATTTAACTTTTTTCTTCTTGTCATCGTTGACACCGAAGGTGATGATCTCATCCTCACCGAGTTCATCGGCATCTTTGATCTCCTGTGCACGCGCCTTGAGATCATCGAGTGTTTCGATCTCGCATTCTTCGATGCCGTCAGCTTCGCTTACCGGCAGCTGCTCGTTTTTGATTTCGTCCATTCTGTTATCCTTTCGCTGTTATCATACATCCAGATTCTGGACGTATTTTGCGTTTGCTTCGATAAATTCGCGGCGAGGCTCGACTTTATCACCCATCAGGATGGTGAAAATCTCATCCGCCTGCTGTGCATCCTCGACATTGACATTGATCATGGTGCGTACTGCCGGGTCCATGGTGGTTTCCCAGAGCTGTTCCGGGTTCATCTCACCAAGACCTTTATAACGCTGGATGTCAACTTTTTTGCCGCCGGCACTCATCTCTGCCAGATAAACATCGCGCTGTTCATCGGTATAAGCGTAACGCACATCTTTACCGCGTTTAAGTTTGAACAGCGGCGGCTGTGCGATATAAACATGGCCGTTTTCCAAAAGCGGACGCATGTAGCGGAAAAAGAAGGTCAAAAGCAGCGTACGGATATGGGAACCGTCGACGTCAGCATCGGCCATGATAACGACCTTGCCGTAACGGAGTTTGGACATATCCATTTCGGAGCCGAGACCGCAGCCGAGTGCGGTAACAACCGGCATCAGTTTTTCATTGCCGTATACTTTATCCAAACGTGCTTTTTCAACGTTGAGCATTTTACCCCACAGCGGAAGGATCGCCTGATAACGGCGATCACGGCCGAGTTTTGCGGAACCGCCCGCAGAGTCACCCTCTACAATGTACAGCTCGGTGCCTTCGGTGCCGCGTTCGGAACAGTCAGCCAATTTACCCGGCAGGGAAGCGGTTTCCAATGCGGATTTTCTGCGGGTGAGATCTCTTGCACGTCTTGCTGCTTCTCTTGCACGCTGCGCAGTGATGGATTTTTCCATGATCGAGCGGGCAACCGCCGGGTTCTCCTCAAAGAAACGCTCCAGACTTTCGGACACCAGCGTGTCAACAAATCCTCGCATCTCGCTGTTGCCGAGTTTGGTTTTGGTCTGACCTTCGAACTGACATTCCGGAAGTTTTACGCTGATGATCGCAGTAAGACCCTCACGGACATCCTCACCGGAAAGGTTTTTATCGCTGTCTTTTAACAGATTGAATTTTCTGCCGTAATCGTTAAATACACGGGTCAGTGCATTTTTGAAACCGGTCTCATGGGTACCGCCCTCACCGGTCTTGATGTTATTCGCAAAAGAATAGATCAGCTCATTATAGCTGTCGTTATACTGCATTGCGATCTCTGCGGTGTAGCCGTCTTCCGCTTTGCTCAGGTAGATGATATCCTGATGCAGCACTTCCAGAGAGCGGCGTTTATGCATATATTCGACAAAGCTCTTGATACCGCCTTCGTAGTAAAGTTCCTCACTGCGGATATCTTCCGGATTGCGGTGGTCAGAGAAGTTGATCTTTAAGCCTGCGTTTAAGAAAGCCTGCTCGCGCAGACGGTTGAGCAAGGTAACATAGTCAAATTCGGTGGTCTCAAAGATCTCCGGATCCGGATGGAAGGTAACCACCGTACCGGTTTTATCGGTATCACCGATCTTTTTGAGCAGTTCATCGTAATGACCGCGCTCGAAATGCTGGAACCAGATGGTCTCGCCATCATATACCGTAATTTCAAGCCATTCACTGAGTGCATTTACGACAGATGCACCTACACCGTGCAGACCGCCGGCAACTTTATAACCGCCGCCGCCGAATTTACCGCCGGCATGCAGCACCGTATAAGCAACGGTTGCAGCGGAAATGCCTTCTTTCGGATGGATTCCAACCGGAATACCGCGGCCGTTGTCACGGATACGGATCACGTTGCCCGAAAGGATATCTACATCGATCACGGTACAAAAGCCCGCTAACGCCTCGTCGATCGCATTATCCACGATCTCATAGACGAGATGATGCAGACCGTTGATGCTGGTCGAACCGATATACATACCCGGACGCTTACGGACCGCTTCGAGTCCTTCAAGCACCTGGATCTGTTCCGCACCGTAATCCTGTCCTACTGTTGTAATATCCACAATATACCTCCAAACATCAAGCGTTCTCGGTCGTGCTCTCCGACAGACGTCGGATAAAACCGGAGCGCTTGTACATTGTTGCAGCTGACATCTGCAATATATATATTTTTTGCTCGCCGGTCTTTCTGTCCTGACACAGAACAAAGGACTTCGGCAGCTTATCTGTTACGTTAATGACCTGCGCGTTTTTCTCTGCTTTTGCAAGCAGGTCACGGGTTGCTTTGGAAACGGAAGTATTTTCCAGATCAAAGATCCCGACGATATCATCGCTTCTTATGGTATGATGTTCTCCTAAATGCAGGTACATATTTCTTCTCCTGCCTGTCTTTCTTCCTGCAGCATGCCGCCTTCAATCGAAAAGATCTTGCCGGCTTTGAGCCGCATGGCATTTGCCGGATCACAGCAGGTGATAAAAACCTGCGTCTGATCCAGACGGTTTAAGATATAATTTTGACGGGAAACGTCCAGTTCACTCATGACATCATCCAGCAGAATAACCGGACGCTCGTCGGTCAATCGATGGATCAGCTCCGCCTCCGCGATCTTAAGTGCAATGATCACGCTGCGCTGCTGTCCCTGCGAGCCGAAGGTCTTCACCGGCAGTCCGTCCAGATAAAATTCCAGATCGTCACGGTGTGCACCGATGCCGGTATGTCCCGAGACCAGATCCTCCGAAAGTGTTTGCTGCAGTTTATCAAAATACTGCTGCGCATACTCCTTACGGTATCCGTCCGGATCACCGTCGGTGAACACGGTCGACTGATAGGAAAGCGTCAGTTTTTCTTTTCCGCCGGAAAGCCCCTCGTATATCTTACCGATATACTGCGAAAGATATCCGATATACTCGGTACGGTAGACTGTCAGCCATGTTCCGATCTGTGAAAGCTGCAGATCCCACGGCTCAAGCAGCAACGAAAGATCCGAGCGGTTCTTAAAATCCCGCAGCAAAGCGTTGCGGTTGACGATCAGCTTTTCGTAATCCGCAAGATACGCACCGTAATTCGGACGCAGCTGCGCAATCATCTGATTGAGCAATTCACGTCTGGCTTTCGGTCCGTCATGAAACAAATATAAATGGTTCGGTGCAAACACAACACAGCGGAAGTATCCCGCCGCTTTTCGCAAAGACGGATATCCGACACCGTTGAATAAAAATTTCTTCTGCTCACCGAAGGTCAACTTTGCCTTCTGCAGATAGGTATCTTCGCTTTCCATCTCCAAAACCGCATTTTTGGCACCGAAACGGACACAATCTTTCAGCTTGGCATCTCTGAAACTCGGCATTCCCGAAAAAAGCCAGATTGCTTCCAAAAGATTGGTCTTACCCTGACCGTTGGCACCGTATAAGAGATTGATGCCCTCGGTCGGATACATGGTGATCTGCTTGATGTTGCGGTAATCGGAAAGACTCATCTGAGTAATCGCCAAAATCAGCTTCCCTTTCCTTACGGTCCGGTTACGATGACCGTTTCGTTTTCTACCGTGATCTTATCACCCGGACGGATTTTTTTGCCGCGCATAGTGCAGCACTCGCCGTTGACAAACACATAGCCCTGTAAAATGATTTCTTTTGCCATACCGCCGGTATCGACCAGTCCGGAAAACTTCAGAAGCTGGTCCAGGCGGATAAATTCGGTTGTAATTTGAATCGAAGTTGTATTCACAATATCACATTCCTTGTCTTAATTGATTTTATTCGTCATCCTTCAGACGGATCGGAAGAACCAAGAATAAGAAATGATCACCATCCGGCGGTAAGAACTGGATCGGGGAGAGCGGCGTTTTTAAGGTGATCTTCACTTCATCGCTGTCACACGCTTTGAGCGCATCCATCATATAGCGGTTATTGAATCCGAAACGCAGATCCTTACCCTGCTGGGTGATCGGAAGATCTTCATTGATTCTGCCAAGCGGGGTATCGCAGTAAATGTTCATGTTTTGATCGCTTACGGTACATTTGATCGCGGATTTGGTCTTTTCGTTGATGATGATGGAAGCACGGGTCAAGCTGTTCTGCAGATCTCTTACCTTAACACGAAGTTCGGTGCTGCAGTCACTCGGAATAACCTTCTGATAATCA
>JBGUUN010000267.1:0-3570 GCA_045133555.1 Oscillospiraceae bacterium | reverse complement strand
ATCTCATCGAAAATCCGCTTTGCCAATCGGCGCATCGGTTCTTTTTCCACCTTGCAGATTTCTCTGTCATAGGTATAAAGACCGTTTAACTCCTCCTCGACATCCGAAAGCTGGGTATAAACACAGCCGCAAACACCTTTCAAAATGCCCGGCAGGATCATCTTCTCGTACATCGACACGATACGCGCGGTCAGTTCTCTGCTTGTTTTGCAGCTGCCGTAACCGTAGGTCTTATGCGCATCAAAGCAATGCTCCAAAATCTTTAACACATAGCCGCCGCATTCGGTAACAAACATCGGACGGGTTTTCGGCTTTAAACGTACCGTGCGGAAATAGATATGCAGGCTGTCAAAATCACTGCGTTTTCCCGCAAACCAGCCCGAGGTCGCATCCGCCAATCGGGTCGGATCCAGCGCTTTGATCTTGTCATACATACGGTCACAGTCAAACTGTCCCCATCCTTCATTGAATACGGTGTACGCGATGACCGACGGGTAATTCTTGACATACCGCACCGTCTGCTCCATATGCCTGATAAAATTTCCCTGCGCCTTGGTATACGGCGCTTTGGTCACATCCGAAAGCTTCTTCATGCCGAGCGTCGGCAATAAGGTGTCGCGTACAAAATGATAATCGCCGGTGTTGACCATATCCTGCATCACAAGCATGCCCAATCGGTCACAAGCTTCATAAAACGCCTCGTCCTCTACCTTGATGTGCTTGCGCAGCAGGTTGAACCCGAGTTCTTTCATCCGAAGGATGTCGCGCTCGTATTCCTCGGTCGTTTTCGGGGTATAGATGCCGTCGGCAAAATAGCCCTGATCCAGCACACCGTGTAAAAAGATCGGTTTATCGTTAAGCAGCACTCGTAAAACACCGTTTCGCTCCTTGATGTCTACCGTACGCAGCGCAAAATAGCCTTCGCGGATATCCTCCCCCATCTGCACCGTCATCGGATAGCGATACGGATCCTCCGGCGTCCAGAGATGCGGCGTTATGCCGTCTTTTGCAAGGTCGATCCGACCGAAACCGTTTTGGAACGCATAGCGGCGGGTTTCGCCGTTTTCAAGCTGTACCGTCACCGAAAAATCTTCCTTCGGTTCGATCCCGATCTCCACACCGCAAAGATCCGGCGTGACCGTGTATTCTTTGATGTATCGCTGCGGCAGATTAATCAGCTGCAGCGATCTCCAGATACCGGATACCGGCGTATACCACATACCGCCGCGATCCTTACGCTGTTTGCCGTACGGATAGTCGTGGGATAAGGTATCGGTGACCTCGATGCGCAGAAGATTTTCTCCCTCATGCAGCGCTTCGGTCAGCTCGACCAAAAACGGCAGATATCCGCCCTCATGCACAGAAAGGAGTTGTCCGTTGAGGGAAACCTTTGCGACCTGATCCGCCGCACCGATCTTTAAGAAAATACGCGGCAGCACAAAGCTTTGGGGCAGGACAAAGCTTTTTTCATAAACCAGCTTCTCCCCGATCTCACCCGTATATCCCGACAGCTTTGACTGCGGCGGATACGGTAAGGTGATCGGAATGCCATTTAAGGTAAAACCGTCATCAAACGGCAAGGTATGTGCATAACTTAACATTTTTGTTCCTCCGTATGTGATTTATCCTGCTTCTCGATCCGGCGATAAAACGCAAACGAAACGAACAGCGAGATGAAATCCACCACCGGCTGCACCAGCATACAGCCGTACAGCGGCCAGATCGCATCCAGTAAAAACAAAAACGGAATGTCCAAAAGACCTTTACGTAAAAGCGAACAGATCATCGCTTCCTTGACCTTACGCATCGCCTGAAACTGGATGACAAGCGGATATGCGATCGCAATGAGCGGCATACCGATGACCATCAGACGCAGGAAGGATGCACCGTATTCCACCGTCAGCGGATCGTCGATGAACAGTGCGGTCAGCTGCGGTGCAAAGATCTCATATACGATCAGACAGGAGACCGTGACCGCAAGTGCGATCATGCAGCCGAAGCGGAATGCCTGTTTTCTGCGTTTTTGATTGCCTGCGGCATGGTTATACGCCAGAAACGGCATCATGCCGTTGGCGGTACCCAGGGTGAAGAACAACGGCAGCTGATCGATCTTTTTCGCAATACCCAGACCCGCAAGTGCTTCGGTCTCATAACGGGATACAAAATTCAGCGATGCCGAGATCGAAATGACCGTCAAGGTGGTCTGCAAAGCCGACGGGAATCCGACCGAAAGGATCACACCCAGATGTTTTTTTGCGGTCGATAAGTAACGCATGGACAGACGAATCACGGTACTCTTGCGCTTATAATACAAATAGCCGAAGAAATATACCGTTGCCAGAAGATTGGAAAGTGCGGTCGCCATACCGGCACCGATCGCCCCCAGTCCGAGCATCGACGGCAAAACAAAGATCGGATCCAGCAGAATGTTGATCACACCGCCGAGTGCAACACCGAAGGATGCCACAGCCGCCTCACCCTCCGCACGGATGAGATTGCCAAGCAGTGTATTGAGCACCGTGAACGGACCGCCGATGATGATGACCCATTTGGCATAGCCGTAGACCAGCTCATAGGTTGCTTCGGTCGCACCGCAGACGGTTAAGATCGGTCTTGCAAACAGCGCAAAAACAAGCGCATACAAAATACCCATCAGCGCACCACCCCAGAAGGAAACGGCGGAGATCTCATTTGCGCGGGTCACATCCTTGACGCCCAGCGAACGGGAGATGGCGGACGCACCGCCCACACCGAATAAATTGGAAATGGCAGTTACCATCAAAAGTGCGGAGCCTGCCACCGTGACGGCCGCGGTCTGACGCGGGTCACCGATCAAACCGACAAAATAGGTATCGGCAAGATTATAGATCAGCGTGATCATCTGCGCGGCGATCGCCGGCATGATCTGCTTGAGCACCGCACGCTTTACCGGCATGGTCTCAAATATCATGGTTCGTTTCTCGGTATCGGTCATTGCTTTATCCTTCCCGCTTCAAGTTTTTCACCAGACACAAGGTCAGTTCATCATCGTTTTTGATCACCTTATCCTTCGGACAGATCTCCTGCTCGTAATACACGCCGTTTCCGTCCGGCAGATAACCGCGCATGATATAAAATCGCTGTGCGGGACCGTATTCCGCCGTCAGACAAACATCCAGATAGACCTTATCGTGTATTCTGGCGGCAAGTGCTTCCGCAACATCCATCAGTTTTCCCGCAATTCCCATTCTGCGGTACGGCTCATATACAAACAGATCCACAATGCCCGGGATACCGCGATCCTTTAATCCGCCCCAACAGCAGCGGGAATATAAAAAGACATATCCTGCGATCTCACCGTTTAACACCGCAAGCAGACAGGCACATTCGTCTCTGCGCTGATTTTCCAAATGATTGCGCAGATATTCGATCTCCTGCGTATCCTCCGCTTTACAAAGCGAACCGATATCTGCTTTGTTCATGTACCGGATGATCAATCCGTTTTCCTGATACAGCACAGGCATAAGCCGCACCTCCTTTATCTTGTCAAAAATTTCCGTAAACCGTTTTGCCCTCTAAGACGGTCGCAAG
>JBGUUN010000266.1:0-10408 GCA_045133555.1 Oscillospiraceae bacterium | reverse complement strand
ATCGTAGTATTCCAGCGGCATCGGTGCGATACCCTGCAGGGATTCCTCAAGCAATACCAGCAGACGGGTACCGATCTTCTGACGGCGGTATTCCGGATCAACGATGACCATGGTGATATAACCGAAGGTCTTATTTGCAACGTAACAGCCGTTTGCAAAACCGATCAGCTTTTCACCGTCCATTGCCATTAAGTTGACTTTGGTGGTGGTTTCGTTATCCTCGATAAACAGTTTTTCAAAATCCGCTTCGGAGAGCATTTTATGAACGATCTCCTTCTCTGCGAAACGGTTCCAGAATGCAGACAGAGCCGCTGCATCCGCTTTGGTAGCACGAACGAATTTCATACAAATTTCTCCTTTCGGCAGCTTTTATCTTGCTGCCTGTTCTCTCCAGATATAATAGCCGCCTTTTGCCGGGTCGTTTTTGATCATCGAGATCTCATATCTCGAGAATCTGGAAGCGATCGCCTGCTCAAATGCGGTTCTTACCATACGGGTCTTGGTGATAGCACTGCCCGAGATGCTGATCAGCGGCTCGGTGATGCCGTAGCGTCTGGTGATCTTGAATACCAGACCGGCAAGCTGTTCGCCTGCCCAGATCAAGATATCCGCTGCCTGCTCATCGCCGTTTTCCGCCAGACGTTCCACCACCGGCAGCAATGCTGCGATGTCGCTCTTCTGATGAGAGTAGACAAACTGGGTGAGGTCACGCAGATTATTGATGCCGAGGTGTGCGAAAAGGCCCAATTCGAGCGGAGTGCCCGAACGGTCATTATCATTATTATCCATGATACGGCGGATCGCCTGCTGTCCGATGGAATAGCCCGAACCGTCATCGTTGATCAGATGTCCCCAACCGCCGACGCGGGAGATATCGCCTTTCCATTTACAGGATGCGATGGAGCCGGTGCCGGAGATGACCAGAACGCCGTCTTTACCTTCCAATGCGGAATACAGTGCGAGCACTGCATCGCTTACGGTAACTGCCGGTACATGATAGAGACTTTCCAGTTCGGCTTTTAAGCGTGCTTTATATGTACCGGTTTCGATGCCTGCCGCACCGACACAGATAAACGCGAGTTTACCGTCCATACATTCGGTACAGAGATTGATCGCCTTGATGATATGTTCCTGTGCCATATCATAATCCAGCGAAAGGTTACCGAAATCTGTCGTTTTACTGCAGATCAGGTTACCTGCACGGTCATATACGCAAGCCTTGGTTTTGGTACCGCCGGCGTCTACGCTGACCGTATAAATGTCGGTAGTATATCTTTCCATATTATTTCGCTCCGTTTGCCATAGCACGGCCGATATGGCCCTTATTGGCATCAAGCAGTGCCTGTGCTTCGTCTTTTTCTAAGCCAAGCAGCTGCATTACGATAGCCAGTTTCACTTTATTTCCGGTAATATCCAGTAATCTGATCGCAGTTTCTTCATCACAACCGGTAGCCTGCATTAAGATATTTCTTGCGCGGATGACTAACTTCTCATTGGAAGTCTGCACATCGACCATCAGGTTGCTGTATACTTTACCCTGCAGGATCATGGATGCGGTGGAGAGGATGTTGAGTACCATTTTCTGTGCGGTACCTGCTTTCATACGAGTGGAACCGGTAACTGCTTCCGGACCGGTAACTGCTTCGATCGCAATATCAACGATCTTGCTCATTGCGGAGTCTTTACTGCAGCAAACCGAAACGGTGGTTGCACCGATGGATTTTGCATAGTTTAAGCCGCCGATGCAGTACGGAGTTCTGCCGGATGCGGCAATGCCGACCAGCACGTCTTTTGCGGTGAAGTTGATGTCTTTTAAATCCTGCTCACACAGGGTCAGAGAGTCCTCTGCGCCCTCTTTTGCAGCAAACATTGCCTCTCTGCCGCCTGCCATCAAGCCGACAACGGTATTATCGTCAACGCCGTAGGTCGGTCTGCACTCGGATGCGTCTAAGATACCGAGTCTGCCGGAGGTACCTGCACCGCAGTAGATGAGTCTGCCGCCCTCGGATAACGCTTTACTTGCGGCCTCAACTGCTTTTGCAATCTGCGGGATCGCTTTCTCTACCGCATATGCAACGGTTTTGTCCTCATTATTGATCATACGAACAATTTCTTCCGCAGTTGCGGTGTCGATTGCCATGGTATTCGGGTTACGTCCCTCGGTGGTCAATGCACGCAGTCTGCTCTGATCGATCTGTTTTTCCATATCTATACCTCCAATTCACGGTTTATTCATATTCAACCGTAAAAATTCATACTTCTAATGGTATTATACAACAGAAACGCCAAAGAATCAAGAGGAAAAAACAAAAATTGTAAAAAATATTCGCCCATTTTCCTTGCATTCTTTTATGCACCATAACAAAAAACCGACCTTTTTACAAAAGGTCGGTTTGATAGGATCATTCATTTTGAAATACATCTTCCGCGCTGTCCGCAAGATTGGAAAGCTGCGGCAGAACATCCGCAAGACATTCCACAGCGGTCCAGAATTTTTTTTGCTGTGCTTTGCTTAAGCGATTCAGATCATAACAAATCACCGTTGCATAGTCCGAGAGTTTCTCATGCAGAAACGAAACGGCAAAGTCGGTAAGATCGACGCGGACACAGCGTCTGTCCGACGGGTCCTCCGTTCTGACAAGGTACCCCATCTCGACCAAACGGTCCACGATCTGCGTCACCTGCTGCTTGGAGATGCAAAGATGATCGGCCAATTCGGTCATCTTCTGATTTCGTTCCACTGCCAAAGAGCAAAGCGCACGAAACTGCATGATCGACAATTGCAGTCCCATACATTTTTCAAACGGCAGGATGATATAACGCATGAATGTCAGCACCAGATGTTGGATCTGATCCAACTGCTGTTCGGGCTTCATCCTTAATTCCCTCTTTTCTTAATTTGCCGCTGAAAGGTCACGCCTCGTCCAATTCGTCAACCTCTTGTGCCGCCGGTTTTTCAGCGATCTGATGGAGCAGATCATTGATGTGCATGCTGTGATCGATCGAATGATCGGCGATGAACTTAAACTCCGGTGCCTTACGCAGATTCAAACGATGGGCGATCTCGCGGCGGATAAAGCCCGCCGCACTTTTTAAGCCCTTGACCGATTCCTCGGTTTTTTCTACGCCTTCGATCGCCGAAACATAAACTTTACAGTAAGAAAGGTCATTCGACAGATCGATCTTTAAGACACTGAGCATATCCGACACACGCGGATCCTTCAGTTCGGTGAAGATCTTCTGCAGAGCCATACGGATATCCTGTGCTCTGCGGTCATTTTTAAATCCAGCCATAATTATCTTCCCTTATGAACGGATCAGTCTCTGTACTCTTCCAGCTGGAAGGACTCAAAGACGTCACCGAGCTTGATATCGTTGAAACGCTCTAAGCCGATACCGCACTCATAGCCCTGGTTGACTTCTTTCGCATCGTCTTTGAAACGTTTTAAGGAGCTGATCTTATCCTCGCACAGTACAACACCGTCACGAACCAGACGGATGGATGCACTTCTGACGACCTTACCGGAGGTAACGTAGCAGCCCGCGATGGTGCCGACACCGGAGATCTTGAATACGTCACGGACCTCTGCGGTACCCAGCTCGATCTCACGGATCTTCGGAGCCAGCATACCTTTCATTGCATCCTTAACGTCATCGATCGCGTCATAGATGATACGGTACAGACGCATCTCAACACCCTCAGCAGCCGCCATATCCTTCGCATTGGAGTCCGGACGGACGTTGAAGCCGATGATGATCGCGCCGCCTGCCTGTGCAAGCATTACGTCGGAACGGTTGATCGCACCAACGGATGCATGGATAACGCGAACCGAAACTTCATCGTTGGAAAGTTTCTCCAAGGACTGTTTTACTGCCTCTGCAGAACCCTGTACGTCTGCTTTGATGATGATCGGCAGCTCTTTACGCTCGCCTGCAGCCATCTGATCGAACAGGTTATCCAGGGTAACTTTCTGATAAGATTTGAACTGCTCTTCTTTCTGCTCGAAGCGGCGTTTTTCAGCCAGCTCTCTTGCAAGACGCTCGTCCTCAACAGCGTTGAATACATCGCCTGCCTGCGGAACTTCGTCTAAACCGATGATCTCAACCGGATCGGACGGGCCTGCTTCTGCTACGACCTGACCGCGGTCATTGGTCATTGCACGGACACGGCCGACAGAAGTACCTGCGATGATCACATCGCCTGCACGCAGAGTACCGTTCTGAACAAGCAGAGTGGTTACCGGGCCGCGGGATTTATCCAGACGAGCCTCGATGATGGTACCTTTTGCCAGACGGTTCGGGTTTGCTTTGAGCTCCTCGAGTTCAGCAACAAGGCTTACGTTCTCAAGCAGGTCATCAACACCCATACCGGTCAGTGCGGATACCGGACAGCAGATGACATCGCCGCCCCATTCCTCCGGAACCAGCTCGTATTTGGTGAGCTCTTCTTTTACGCGCTCCGGATTTGCGGTCGGTTTATCCATTTTATTGATTGCAATGATGATCTTAACGCCTGCAGCTTTTGCATGGTTGATCGCCTCAACGGTCTGCGGCATGATACCGTCGTCAGCCGCAACAACTAAGATCGCGATATCGGTGACCATCGCACCGCGTGCACGCATGGAGGTGAATGCCTCATGGCCCGGGGTGTCTAAGAAGGTCATCTGCTGACCGGACGGGAGTTTTACTTTATATGCACCGATGTGCTGGGTGATACCGCCGGCCTCACCGGAGGTAACGTGGGATTTTCTGATATAGTCGAGTAAGGAAGTTTTACCGTGGTCAACGTGACCCATTACTACAACGACCGGGATTCTCGGCTCGTTATCTTCCTCGCTGTCTGCGCTGTCGTCGATCAGACGGTCCTCAATGGTGATGGTGACCTCATGTTCAACCTTAGCACCCAGCTCCTCTGCAACTAAGGAAGCGGTGTCGAAGTCAACGACCTGATTCTGTGCAGCCATGATGCCGAGCATCATTAAGCGTTTGATGACCTCTGCAACGGTAACTTTTAAGCGGGATGCCAGCTCGGAAACAACGATCTCATCCGGAATGCTGACTTTCAGCTGCTGTTTTCTTGCACGCTCTAAAGCCAGACGCTGCATCTTCTGTGCCTCGGTCTCAACTTTGCCGGATTTCTGTTTGCGTTTCTGCTGCTGGGATTTCTGATTTAACTTCTGTTTACGCTGCATGGAGTCGCTGCGCTCTGCGCTGCCGTCCATCATCAGATCGTAACGGTCGTTATATTTATCTAAGTTAACGTCTGCGGTCTTGGTGTCGATATGACGTACAACGGTCTCGGTCGGACCCTGTACCTGCGGTCTGGTCGGGATAGCTGCTTTGGTTTTCGGAGCGATGACACGCTGTTCTCTGCCGGAATCTTTATCCTTCATGAATGCGTTGTCACGGCCAAAGCCGTTATCGCGGTTAAAGCCGCGGTTATTGTCACGGTTAAAGCCGCCGTCGCGGTTACCGCCATCACGGTTAAAGCTGCGGTTATTATCACGATTGAAACCACCCTCGCGGTTACCGTTATTATCACGGTTAAACGGACGGTTGCCGCCGTTATTATCGCGATTCTGGTTATTATCGCGGTTGAACGGACGGTTCTCACGGTTACCGTTCTCACGGTTCTGGTTGTTGTCGCGGTTAAACGGACGGTTCTCGCGGCTGCCGTTCTCACGGTTCTGGTTGTTGTCGCGGTTAAACGGACGGTTCTCACGGTTGCCGTTCTCACGGTTCTGGTTATTGTCGCGGTTAAACGGACGGTTGCCGCCGTTATTATCACGATTGCCGTTACGGTTATTGTTCTGTCCCTGACGCTGCTGATTATCGCGTGCCGGAGCATCCTGGCGCTCTTTGTTTTGTTTTCCTACAAAGTTCTGTTCGCTCTCGTTTTTACCCACGGTTGCCTCTTTCTGATCCTCTGGATCAACGTTATTCTCAGTCTTATTTACCGGAGTGGTTTCCGGTTTTGCAGTTTCAGCTTCCGGTTTCGCTTCGACCGGTTTTGCTTCTGCTTTTACTTCGGCTTTTTCTTCAGCCGGTTTGGTCTGTTTTACTTCTTCGACCGGTTTATTTTCGGTCTTTTCTTCCGCTTTTACCTCAACCGGTTTTTCTTCGGTCGGTTTAGCCTCTTTTGCTTTCGGCTTGGAAGCTGCTTTTTCCTTCTTCTCTGCCGGTTTTTCTGCCGGCTTCTCGGATTTCGGCTGCGGTTTTGCGCTGAAGTAGTCGGTCAGGTCGGACACCTGGCCGGACATCATATAATGCGAGGTGACCAGATTCATCTCTGCCTCGGTCAAAACGTTGGTGGTCTTTTTCTCCACGCCGGTTTTTTCCTTGATCAGTGCGATGACCTCTGCCGGTGCTACCTCAAATTCTTTTGCGAGGACATTTAATTTTTTCTTTGCTACTTTGTTCAATTTTCTCCTCGAACCTTTCCGATGCGGGGATATTTACGAAGGGGTGTAGATCACCGTCGGCTCGGACTTTAAGTAACCGCGCGCCAATCCCGCATCTGCTATTGCAAGCACTCCGGCGCGTTTGCCGATGCTATACCAAAGTTCATCCATGGTCAGCATGGTTCCTACCACATCATATTCGTAATTTTCTGCCAAAAACAGCACCTCTTTACGGGTCTTCTCCGAAATATCGGATGCGATGATGACGATCTCGGCCTCGCCGAGCTGCATGGATGCCTTCACCAGATCGAATCCGACCACCAGTTTTCCCGCACGCTTGCAGAGGGTGATACTGTTTTGTTCCTTCATCTTATTCATCATTCAGCCTTTTCATTAAGCTGTGTTTCCAGCTGTTCATATACCGATGCTTCGATCCGGCAGGAGAATGCGTGCTCGATGGCGTGCATCTTCTTTGCACGCTGCAGGCAGGCAATATCATCGCAAAGATATGCGCCTCTGCCCGGCTTTTTGCCGATGCGATCGATCGAGATCTCTCCTTCCGGAGAACGTACGACACGGATGAGTTCTTTTTTCGGCTTCATTTCACCGCATCCGATACATTTCCGCAGCGGAATTTTCTTTACCGGCATACTTATCTATCCTTTCAATTACCGAATTATTCTTCGGTTTCCTCTGCTTTTTCAGCTGCTGCCATCTCTTCCTGTTTGAGCAGGCTGCGAGATTTGATGTCGATCTTATAACCGGTCAGTTTTGCTGCCAGTTTTGCGTTCTGGCCTTTGTTGCCGATCGCTAAAGAAAGCTGGGAATCCGGAACGATGACGCGAGCGATACGGGATTCTGCGGATACGATCTCTACGCTCTCAACATCGGACGGAGAAAGTGCCTGTGCGATGTACTCTTCCGGTACCTCGCTGTATTTGATAACGTCGATCTTCTCGCCGCACAGCTCATCAACGATCGCGTTGATACGCATACCGCGCTGGCCGATGCAAGCACCTACCGGATCGATGTTCGGGTCTTTGCTCCAAACTGCAACTTTGGTTCTGGAACCCGGCTCACGGGAGATGGATTTGATCTCAACTTCACCGCTGAAGATCTCCGGGATCTCTTTTTCGAGCAGGCGTTTTACCAGATCTTTGCTCATACGGGTGATCTTAACGCTGGTACGTCTGTCGCCCTCGATGACCTCGTGGATGTAAACTTTGATATGATCGCCGACTTTTAAGTTATCGTTCGGCAGCTGCTCGCTTGCAAACAGCGGCAGTTCGTTTTTATCGATCAGAACGGTGCAGTTTCTGGTGGAGTTATCGACACGGATGACCTCTGCGTCAACGACCTCGTGCTGTTTGTTCTGATACTGTACTTTCATTTTATGTTTGATTGCTTCGTTGATACCCTGATGGATCTGGTTTTTACCGGTACCTGCGGAGATACGGCCGATCTGTTTGGTATCCAGTTTGGTGGAGAGAACTGCGCCGACTTTGGAACGGCGGTTTTTCTCCAGAGCCTCCTCGATGGAGATCTGGGTATACGGGTTGGTAACCTCGGCTACGATCTCACGCAGCAGGCAAACCTCGAATTTCTGGTTTTCCACATCCAGTTCAACCTTTACGTTTGCAGCCTCTACATTATAGTTTTTCATGACAGCCTGTGCGATACCTAATTTGATGCTCTCGATCAGCTCGGTGCCGCCGATGCCACGCTCTTTTTCCAAGAGTGCCAGTGCTTCGAAGATCTCAGTATTCTTGCTCATTTTTTCCTCATCTATCCTTTCTGATTGATTCTATCCTTAAAATTTGAAATCGAGTTTAACATACGCGCATTCCGCATAGGTGAAGCTGATGGCTTCCTCCTCGCCTTTGCCCGGCGGGATGATCGAAAACTCTTTATCATTGGATGCGGCAAGATTGCCTTCAAAATCGCGGATGCCCTCATACGGACGGATCAGTCTGACTAAAACATCCAGTCCCTCGCAAGCCTCGAAATGCTCCGGCTTACGCAGCAGGCGATCCAGTCCCGGAGAGGAAACCTCCAGGTAATAGCTCTGGGTGATCGGGTCGACTTCATCCAGTTTATCGCTCAAAGGTCTGCTGACTGCCTCGCAATCCTCAGTGGAAATCGGTTCTTCGCTGTCTTTATCGATAAAGACACGCAGATACCATGCAGCGCCCTCTTTCTCAAAACGGACATCCCATAAAATCAGTCCCAGTTCTTCAACGATCGGTTCGACCAGTGCGGTTACGACCTCAACGGTATTCTTTCCCTTTTCTGCCACGATGTCTCTCCTCTTTTTCTCATATTCGTGATATCAAAAGTGTTTTTGCAATATATAAGCAAACAAAAGACTGGGTCGCCCCAGTCTTTTGTCCACTCAATATCCTCCGTATGATATTATAGCACAATCTTTCCAAAATAGCAACCCTCTTTTTTCAATTTGGGGATATTCACATATTATTCATGGATTGTTTTCACAAAAATGCATGAAACTGATAATTATCAATAACAAAACTTCTCGCACTTATGGTATAATATAAATATGAACTTATGTTCTTTCGATAGTACTCAATACAGAATATAAGTTTTAATTCAATGCAGAAAAGAAAGGATGGAAATGTACTGCATGAACAATGAAAACAATCATTCAATCACATTGCAAAAGCTTCAGACGATGATGAGCTATGCCGCGCGATACCTTTATCTGAAAGAGAAATGTCAGCTGCTGTACGAAAAGCTGACCATCTCCTCGCATGCGGTCGAGGTGCTCGGTGGGCTGGACCCGCATTCCAAGGAGCGCATCCTTGCGGTCTATGCGGACGCAAAGACCTATCTTGCCGAATGTGCCCAAAAGCTGCTGCAATGCAAGCGTGTGATCAGAGCAGCCGTGATCTTAAGCGACGCGCTTTCGGACGCGGAAAAGAAAACGATCCTGTTACGCTTAAAAGATCATTCGATCCGTGAGATCGCAAAAGCTTTAGAGGTAACGGATGCGGCGGTGGTGATGCGCATCAAGCGAAGCGGAGGCAAATTAACGGGAACAAAAGAAGGACGCGAGCAGTTTTACAACTGTTTATCGCGCATAAAAGAAGCGGGATTGGAGGAAACACATGAGCGACCAAAAAGCAATTGATTCGATTTTGGATTTCTGGCAGCAGATCATTGCCGACGACGAGATGCCGGTGCAAAACCGCATGAAGGCAAGCGAACTGCTCTACCGCAGTTTACAGCAGGACAAGGAACACGCTGCCGCACCGTTTGAGCAGACGGACAGCACTTCCCTCTCCGAGCGGATCAAAAAGGCGGAGGAGATCATTGCAAGGTATGCCAAAAAAGGGAGGTCAAAAGATGGAGCATGAGCTGATCAAAGCCTATCCGCTGCTGCAAAAATATGCAGGTCTGAAGGAGAGTACCAACCGTCGCTTTTTCCCTTTATATTGCTGCGAGAAGCGCTATCTGGTATTGATGGGCGGCGGCGGTTCGGGCAAATCGGTATTTGCGGGACAGAAACTGCTGCATCGGATGGTATGCGAGCCGGGACACCGATTTTTGATCTGCCGCAAGGTAGCAAGGACCTTACAGGAAAGCTGCATCGCACAGATCTTAAGGCAGATTTCTTCGCACGGCATCCCGGAATTTGATCCGGCAAACTTCTGTTACAGCAAGAGCGAGCAGAAGATCGTCTATCTCCCCAACCGCAGCGAGATGATCTTTACGGGGTTGGATGATGTCGAGAAGATCAAATCCATCTACGGCATCACCGGCATCTGGATCGAGGAAGCGACCGAACTGACCGAGCAGGATTTTGCGCAGCTTGACATCCGACTGCGCGGAAAAACCGCCTACTACAAGCAGATCATCTTAAGCTTCAACCCCATTTCGGTAACCCATTGGCTCAAAAAGCGCTTTTTTGACCGCAAGGACAGCGAATCCAAGACGCTTGTGACCACCTACAAGGACAACCGCTTTCTGGACAAAGCGCAGAAAAAGGT
>JBGUUN010000265.1:0-2520 GCA_045133555.1 Oscillospiraceae bacterium | reverse complement strand
AACCGATTTAGAGGGCATTTCCGGCGTCGGTACCCATCAGCAGGTCATCGATACCGATCTTGAGACCAGAAAATTATTGATGGAGGACACCAACGCTGCGATCCGCGGTGCGTTTGACGGCGGTGCGACCGAAGTGATCGTTGAGGACGGTCACGGCGGCGGCGGCAACTTCATCGAAGAAATGCTCGATCCGCGTGCTATTGTGACCGGTAGTGATGAAGCAAAGACCAATGCGCTGCAGAAAAGTGCGGATGCGATCATGATGATCGGTGCGCACGCAATGGCAGGCACCCAGAATGCATTTTTGGATCATACCCAGTCGAGCATTGCATGGCATGATTTCACCATGAACGGCAGAAAACACGGCGAAGTCGGACAGGCTGCGATCTTCGCAGGTGCATTCGGCATTCCGATGATCATGGTCAGCGGTGACCTTGCAGCTTGTGCGGAGGCAACCTCGGTGCTCGGCAACATCAAGACCGCTGTGGTCAAATACGCGGACGGCAGAGAAAAAGCAGACTGCATCGACCCGGCAATTGCCAGAGAGCTGATCTACAAAGCAGCAAAAGAATCCATCGCTTTGGTGGACAAGATCAAACCGCTTCGCCCGATCTTACCGATGGAGTTGAAGCTGGAATTCAACCACACCTGGCAGTGTGATGAGCACGTTGCATACAATCCGGATGCAGAGCGCGTGGATGGCAGAACCTTACGCCGTGTGATCGAAAAGGTAGAGACCTTCTCGGATGTTATGATCTGGTAATATAAAAAGCACCTGTTTTTACAGGTGCTTTTTGATTATATTCTGACTGTCTGTCCGGCAGGGATATGGATCACCTGCGTATTATCCTTCTCGACCCAAACATCAATCGCGGACGGATTGTAGAATACCGTTTCATCCATCGAGATCTCCAGACGCTTCTGCGCCTCATAATAGCGATAGATCTCGATGTTGGTGGCATACCAGATTTTTTCATTTCCTGCTATGCTCGCCACAAATTCTTCCATTGCCTGCCACTTCTCCTCGGTATCAAACTCAAAGCTGTGACCCCAGATATAGAATAACGGCTCGCCCCACATCGAATCAAAACGATTCCAAAAGTCTTTGGAACAGCGCATTGCATCGTCATGATGGCAGCTCGGATGCCACTCCATAAAATCGTTGGGCAGATAGAAGGTATGCGTATCATTGACGGTGCGGCTGTAGACGATGCCGCAGCTTTTGAGCGCAGCGATCACCGCATCGCTGTAACAACCGCACGGATAGGACATACCGATGATCGGATAACCGAAAATCTCCTCTAAAACCTTACGGTCTGCTGCCGTTTCATTCACCACCGACTGCAGCGGCATCTTCGGCAGCCAGCCGTGCTGCAGCGTATGGCAGGAAACCTCATGTCCCGCATAACGGCGGCGTAAAGCCTCCTTTTCCGCCTCGGTGCAGTTTGCAAAACGGATGCCGTTTAGGTGGAAGGTGCCTTTTACACCGTATTTATTGAACATTTCGATCAGACGGATATCTTCAACCGGACCGTCATCATAACTGAAGGTGACAATGCGGCGTTTTCCGCCCGGATATACATGATAATGGATCATCCCTTACTCCTTCTGATAGATACGCAGATAATCAATGATAAATTCACTGCTTAAACTTGTATCCTCGCAAACCGTATCCGGCAGGCAGATGTCTAAAATGACCTCCTCAAATACCTCGGATACACCGTCGCCCCAGGAAGTTTCCCAATAACACTCCCCGTCCACATAGAAACGGTAGATCTCATCGGTCCACTCCAATCCGTAGGTGTGATAGTCGGTGTAACAGGTCGGGATAGAGCATGGGATCGCACCCGGATTTTCGGTGCCGACTTCGGATAACGGCGGCGGATTCTTCATACCCATTACGTGCACGGTAGAGCGAATACCCGGATTTTCCTCCAGATCGCCCTGTGCTTCCATGATATCGATCTCCGCACTGCCCGGACCGCCTTTGGAAAGTACCGGATCATACGGATGCGGTGCCTGCAGCCAGAATGCACTCCACGCACCGGTCAGTCTCGGATCGTTGCAGATCGCACGGACCTCAAAATATCCGCGCAGATATTTCTCCTTGAGCGCCGCGGTGCCGCCGTACCAACCGGTGCCGAATGCACCTTCTTTATACTCATTTTTGATGATCAGATTGCCGTTTTCAATGCGCACCTGCGACGGGCCGGAAAAGCCCTTGCGCTGCGGACCCTGTTTGCGGTAATACCACTTGGAAAGATCCAATTCTTCTCCGTTAAAATCGTCCTCGAATACCAGACGGTAACCCTCTAAATTCATGTTATTTTCCCCCTTATATTGCATCCGAACAGATGCTCTTTTCCTCATTATAACACGATAGCAAGAATTGTCAATATAAAAACCACTCCGTACTAACATACGAAGCGGTTTTTTATAACATTATTTCTGATAACGGATCAGTGCAACAGACATCGGCGGCAGCTCGATACAAGCAGTATCTTCCGCTTCTTTGATCTG
>JBGUUN010000264.1:0-25925 GCA_045133555.1 Oscillospiraceae bacterium | reverse complement strand
CGCATCCATTTACGTGACTTTATGTCCCGTATGCTGCAGATCTGCCTGACTGCATCCATTCCGGTGTTGTTGGTGGCCGGTATTATCTGTTATTGGGTGGCGGAACGTATCGCAAAACCGCTGCGTTTGGCGGCAAAAGCGGCGGGTCAGTTCGGTAAGGGTGACTTTACCGCAAGACTTCCGGTCGACTCGGATGACGAGATCGGTGTTCTGATGCGTGAGATGAATACCATGGCACAGTCGCTTGCGGCGAATGACAGCATTCAGCGCAGCTTCGTATCCAACGTATCGCATGAGCTAAAGACGCCGATGACCAGCATTTCCGGATTTGTAGACGGTATTTTGGATGGTACCATCCCGAAAAACAAAGAACGCTATTATCTGCAGTTGGTCAGTGATGAGGTCAAGCGTCTGTCACGTCTTGTGCGCAGTATGCTGAATTTGGCGAAAATCGAAGCGGGACAGATGGATCTGAATAAGATTGATTTCAATGTCTTAGATACCGTGATTCAGGTGGTATTATCCTTTGAATCACGCATCGAAGCGGGTAATATCGAAATCCGCGGTCTGGATATCGATCCGATCTATGTCAATGCAGACGAAGATCTGGTACATCAGGTGATGTATAATCTGGTGGAGAATGCGGTAAAATTTACAAATGAAAACGGTTATATCGCATTTGATATCTATCGCAAGGAATCACGGGTATATATTGGTGTGCAGAACAGCGGTATGGGTCTTACCAAGGATGAACTGGAGAATGTCTTTAAGCGTTTTTATAAGTCCGACCGTTCGAGAGGTTTGGACAAGACCGGTTTTGGACTGGGTCTTTATATCGTGCGCTCGATCGCATCGGCACATGGCGGAGAGGTAGAGGTTGAGAGCATCGAGGGTGAGTATTGCCGCTTTACGGTATCTTTCCCGGAGGCAAAAGACACACAGCCGACACGCAGCAGAAGAAGATAGTTCAGAATTTCGACATAAAAATTCCCCATAAATTTGCGGGCACGTTTATTTACGGGTCATGCGTTTGTGGTATACTGTAAATAAGAGAAAGGATGTGTTGAAATGGAAGAAAATACCCGCCCGGATATGGGACAGGAAAATAATGAAGCGTATGTACCGCCTGTGGAACAAATGCCGACCCGACGTTCTGTGAAAAAGAAGATTCTTTTTGCACTGATTGCTGTGGTTGTGGCGATCGCATTGGTTGTGACAGGCTTATTCGCGGGAATCACATTTTATACCGTACAGAATGAAGTGTCCTCGACCGAAGAGGCTGTGAGTGCACCAAACGACACCGAGAATACCGATATCGTTCCTCAGCAGACGGAAAAAGGAGATAAGCTCACTTCGGTCCAGGTGGCACAGAAGCTGATGCCGTCTGTGGTAGGTATCCTGATCTACCAGAAGGATAAAAACGGCAAGATCGTGGAGCACAGTTCCGGTTCCGGTGCGATCATGACCGAGGACGGATATATCATGACCTGTTCGCATGTTGTACAGGACGGTGATATCACGGGTTATATTGAGGTTTATTACACTGACGGCACGACCTCTCGGGCAAAACTGATCGGTTACGATACCCAGACCGATATTGCGGTCATCAAAGCAGACCGTGACGGTCTGACACCGGCAGAATTCGGTGACTCCGATCTGCTGCAGGTCGGTGAACCGGTGTATGTTATCGGCTCTCCGAGCAGTATCGAGTACCTTGGATCCTTTGCCGGTGGTTATGTATCGGCTGTTGACCGTGAGATTACGGTAGGTACCCAGAAATTTATCTTGGCGTGCATTCAGACCGACGCTGCAATCAACCCGGGCAACTCCGGCGGACCGCTGATCAACGAGTACGGTCAGATCATCGGCATCAACTCCGCAAAACTGGTATCCACCAATGTTGAGGGTATGGGATTTGCGATCCCGATCAACACTGCGAATTCTGTGGTGGAATCGATACTGGAAAACGGTTACGTGACCGGCAGACCGCGTATCGGTATCACTTTCACCGGTATTGAAGCGGATCTGGCAGAAATTGCAGGTATCCCGCAGGGTATCCGTGTCGTCGGCATCAGTGAGGAATGCGATGTGGCGACTAAGGATGTAAAGATCGGTGATATCATTACCGGTATTGACGGCAAACGTGTGATCGAGCTTGCAGAGATCGCAGCGGTCATCAACCGTAAAAAACCGGGAGACAGCGTGACCTTGAGTATCTACCGTACGGATCCGGACGGTACCGTAAAAGAATTCGATGTGGATGTCATCCTCTCCGAAATGACCGAATAATAAAAAACTCCGGTAAAAAGCTTCTGAGATCAGAGCTGCTTTGAGCCGGAGTTTTTTGTTGACTTTTAGCGATGGGAAAACTATAATAAAAGTAAGATACCGTAAAGGGGGATACGTATATGAAATTTATTGTAGATCATGACCTTCACATTCATTCGCAGCTTTCGAGCTGTTCTTCCGATCCGCGTCAGACCAAAGAGCGCATCCTGCAGTATGCAAAAGAAAACGGTTTAAAGAAAATTTGTCTGACCGATCACTTCTGGGACAGCAAAGTGCCTGGTGCAAGCTTCTGGTACAAGCCGCAGGACTTTGCACACATCGAGCAGAGCTTACCGCTGCCGCAGGATGAGCAGGTAGAGTTCTACTTCGGATGCGAATCCGATATGGATAAATTCTTTACCATCGGCGTAGATCCGAGCACTTTTGATCAATTTGATTTTATCATCATCCCGACCTCCCATATGCACATGACGACCTTCACCTTGGATGAGGAAGATCGCAATATCGAGCGTTTGAGAGAACTGTTTGTCAAACGTCTGGAAGCATTGCTTGCAGCAGACCTGCCGTTCCATAAAGTCGGTCTGGCACACATGACCTGCGAACTGATCACGATTGATAAATTCACCGATCATCTGGAGGTCATTTCGGGGATCGACGATGCGACCTTTACCCGTCTGTTTACCGTCATCGCGGAAAAGGGAATGGGTGTGGAACTCAATATGCCGATCTTTGAGTACAGCGAAGATCAGCTTGACTGTGTACTGCGTCCGTACCGTATCGCAAAGCGCTGCGGCTGTAAATTCTATCTCGGCGGTGATGCGCATACGCCGGAAGATTTGGATCGTGCAAAAGCAAAATTCGAGCGGATGGTCGATCTGCTTGAATTGACCGAAGAGGACAAATTCCGTCCGCTCGGTTAAAATATCATACAGTCAGTTTAGAGAATACCTCTCCGATCGGTTCGGTGATGCACAGGTCCGCCAGTTCATCCCGAGTGGTCGGAGATTTGTTAATTAATACGAGGTGTTTTCCGGCAAAGTAGTCGATCAAGCCTGCGGCAGGATAGACGACAAGCGAGGTGCCGCCGATGATCAGCAGGTCCGCAGCGGAGATGGCATTTACCGCACGGCGTATCGTTCCCTGATGCAGCGGCTCCTCATATAAAACGACATCCGGTTTGATGATACCGCCGCATGCACAGTGCGGAACGGCTTCGTCGGTCAAGATCGCCTCGAGCGGATAAGACTTTTTGCAGTTCATGCAGTAGTTGCGCAGGGTGCTGCCATGCAGCTCGAGCACATTTTCGGTGCCGGCTTTCTGATGCAGACCGTCGATGTTCTGGGTCACGACTGCGGAAAGTTTGCCTGCTTTTTCAAGCTTGGTCAAAAACAGATGCGCCGCATTCGGCATAGCATTCGGGAACAGTGTTTTGTTGCGGTAGAAGCGGAAAAATTTATCCGGATGGAGATCGAAATAGCTGCGGCTTAAGATGGTTTCCGGTTTTTCTTCGTATTGCATATGGTAAAGGCCGTCTACAGAGCGAAAATCCGGAATACCGGATTCGGTGGATACACCGGCGCCACCGAAGAAAACAATGCGTTCACTTTGATCGATCATCTGCTGTAATTGCTTGATTTTTTCCATGAAATGCATCCTCCTATACGATTTATCAAAAAATAAGGGGAAAATGAATTGACATTTTTGCAAATATATTATATCATAGATAATAGAGAAAGTATAGTCATTTTGACTTACGGATACTGAGGTGAATATATGAATATAAAGGAAAATAAAAAGGTCATTCGGATCCTATCTGTTTTGCTTTGTGCCTTTCTGGCGCTCGGTTTGCTGACGGGATGTGGAGCAAAAGAGGATGAGTCTGCCGAACAGCAGAGTACCAAACAGACGGTGGTGTTGGAAAGCTACGGCTTAAATGTTCAGGTGACCAACCGTTACCGTATGATCGTGACCGAAACACTGACCGTCAACTATACCAATCAGATCGACAGTATCTGTCGTGTGATCCCATATGAGGGCTACCGTTTCGATCCGGCAAAGAATGAAGTAATCCGTTACCGTATGACTTTGGATCAGATCGATGTCGATGCGGATTATTCCGTGAAGAAGGAAGCCGGAAAAGCATATCTGACCATCGGCGCACCGGCAGAGGGCAAAGCATCCGGCGGCACACAGATCTATACATTAAAGTATAGACTCAGTTGTTATCAGGATGAGGATACCCAAAGAGATTTATTATTCTGCAATCTTTTGCCGTACGGTTGGGAGGACAAGATCTCCTCGGCTAACATCAGCGTGACCATGCCGAAGGATTTCAGCTCGTCTAACGTAAAGCTGTACCGCTATTCCGGCGGAAGCTGGGTAGAATCCACCGCAACGTATACCGCATCCGAAAAGAGCATTTCCGCTTATCTGGATGAGAATGTGATCGGAGAGAATGCCGAGCTTTGCATGCAGATCCGTTTGGAAGAAGGCTATTTCAAAGGCGAAAAGAGCCTGGTTCCGTTACAGGTATTCTTTAATATCCTGATTATTGTTGTTACCCTGGGTATTTTAGCACTCTGGTGGTTCTTTGGCAGACCGGTACTGCGTGAGAAAGCAGCTGCTGTCAAGAAGCATAAGCTCACTCCGTTGGAAGATGCGTATCTGCTGCGCAACACACTGACCATGACCGATTTTGCGGCGTTCTTAAGCTATTGGGCAAATAACGGTGTGATTCGCATCACACAGCTTTCCGCAAACGATTACAGCATCACCGGATTGAATCCGCCGGAGAAGAGTGCGAAGAATTTTGAAATTACTTTATATCAGCTGTTGTTCGGAGACGGTGTCAAGACCAAATCGCTGCAGGCCGCAACTGCTGTTATCCGCCGCAATACCGCAAAGATCAAACGCCAGGTGAAAAACAGCTGCTGCGCACTTTGTGCGGGCAGACTGTATACCTTGGAATCCCTTTGTGCCAAAGCGGCAGCATGGTTTTTCTCTGTTATGCCGATCGTCATTGTGCTGGCAGTCGGCGGTCATGTTGCTCTGGATTACAGTGCGGGTTATATCGGACTGATCGCTGCGGCGGTATTGCTTCTGATCCATCTTGGTGTTCTGGTCCTGAAGCAGAGTTGGAAAAACCTTCCGAAGATTGCGAGCATTATTCTGGCTGCGATCTGCGGTATTGCAGAAGTAACTGTGCTGGGTGGTACGGTTTACTATGCGGCATCGGTTTTGGGCAATACCGGAAAGATTTTGATGGCGGTCATCGCATTGCTGTTGATGCAGGCTGCGGCAATGCTGTCGGGCAGAAAGAGCGAAGGCTATCAGACGCAGCTTTCTCAGCTGTATGCATATAAACGTTATCTGCGCAATCCGGAGACGGAAAGTGAGAATATCAGCAGCTTCTATTACGGTCAGCTGCCGCAGGCATATGTACTGCGTGTGGGTAAGGCGTTCAGCAAAAAGTGCGACAGCTATCCGCTGGCCGCACACGATGGATTGATGCTGCGCGGAGAGGAAGCCAAACTGTCTCATGCTGCGGGATTCTATCCGTACTATCAGAGCTTTATCTCTGCTGTATACCGCGCTTCCAACGCACCTGAGGAGAAACGGGCAGCCTTAACTAAGGATAAGACTTTAACACAGCAGGAAGCCCCGAAGGAAGAAGCAAAAGCTCCGGTACAGAAGAAACCGAAGTTCACTATGCCGAAGTTTGAAAAAGGATTCGGCGCAAGCGTACTCGGTGTTCTGGCTATGGTTTGGGCAGCGATCGTTGGAGTGATGCAGAAACTTGCTTACTGGATCAACGAAGCGATCGACTGGGTCGGCGATAAATTCAAAAAAGGCGACAAAGAAGCCGAGAACGAAGATACCGAAGAAAATGAAGATTAAATGAGCAAAAGCTGTCTGCTTGTCAAAGAGCAGACAGCTTATTTTTTGCCGATGTAAGATATTTGATCACTTCAGTCCAAAACTGACAGAAAGCGCTTTGTCGATCTGTCCCATGGAGGCTTCGTCGAGCATCCCCATACGTTCTTTGAGTCTGCGCTTGTCCAATGTGCGTATCTGCTCAAGCAATACGATGGAATCCTTAGCGAGTCCGCAGGAGCTTGCGGTGACCTCGATATGGGTCGGAAGTTTTGTCTTATCCCGTTGACTGGTGATGGCCGCCGCAATAACGGTCGGACTGTATTTATTGCCGATGTCATTCTGTACGATCAGAACCGGACGGATGCCGCCTTGTTCGGAACCGACCACAGGGCTTAAATCGGCGTAGTAGATATCGCCGCGTTTGACACGCATGGTACATTCACACTCCTTCTTGTTACGAAAAACCAAATCGTTACACCGTTATTGTGAGAAGTGCGAAGGGAATTTATACAGGCGAAAAAATGGAAAAGACCACGGATTTTTCCGTGGTCTTTTTTGGTGCGACTAAGCCTGTAAGCCGAGTTCTGTTGAATACGACAATCTATCTCGACGTTTTGTTGCCAAAACGCTCCAGCCACCTGTCGGGACCGTCGGGCCGACGAATCCATCCCAGTCGGTGTTGCATCGGATAGGGTTTACATAGCCGTACAGTCTCCTGCACGCTGGTGAGCTCTTACCTCGCCTTTCCATCCTTACCGTGTTAAACGGCGGTATATCTCTGTTGCACTAGCCCGGGAGTCGCCTCCGGCTGCCGTTAGCAGTTATCCTTGCCCTGTGATGCTCGGACTTTCCTCACGACCTTAAAAAGCCGCGCTGCCGTACAGCTTACTCGCAGGTATTATTATACCGCATTTTTTGAAAATGTCAAGTTTTATTTTCGATGTGCTGTAAAGTGGGGAAGTACGGTATGTAAAAGAGGGCCCGATGCTTTGCATCGAGCCCTCCAAAGAGTGGGTCAATTATTTTGCTTTGGTTGCGATCTCTTCGTTGACTTTCGCCAGCAGAGCCTCAACGCTCATTGCGCCAAGGTCGCCCTCTTTTCTCGAACGCAGAGATACGGTGCCTTCCTCGACCTCTTTATCGCCGATGATGAAGAAGTACGGGATCTTCTCAAGCTGTGCCTGACGGATCTTATAACCGATCTTCTCGTTTCTGCGATCTAAGGTAGCACGGATGCCGTACATCTCGAGTTTTGCAAGGATGCTCTCGCCGTATTCTTTTGCACGGTCGGTTACCGGCAGGATGCGGATCTGCTCCGGAGCCATCCACAGCGGCAGTGCGCCGGCATATTTCTCAAGCAGCAGAGCTAAGGTTCTCTCGTAGCAGCCTAAAGAGGTTCTGTGAATGATATACGGGATCTTCTTCTGACCGTCCTCATCTACATACTCCATACCGAATTTTTCTGCAAGCAGCATGTCGATCTGGATGGTGATCAGAGTATCTTCTTTGCCGTATACGTTCTTGCACTGGATATCTAATTTCGGACCGTAGAATGCAGCCTCGTCAATACCGATGGTATAATCTACGCCGAGGTGATCTAAGATATTTGCCATAGTTTCCTGTGCAATGTTCCACTGCTCAGCGGTACCCTCGTATTTGTTGTTCGGGTTAGCCGGATCCCACTGAGAGAAGCGGTAGGTGCAGTCTTCTTTTAAGCCGACGGTCTCAAGCATATAGTTTGCCAGAGCCAGACAGTTTTTGAATTCGTCCTCTAACTGTTCCGGACGCAGAACGATATGACCCTCGGAGATGGTGAACTGACGGACACGGATCAAGCCGTGCATTTCGCCGGAATCCTCATTTCTGAACAGGGTAGAGGTTTCGCCCAAGCGCATCGGCAGGTCACGGTAGGAGCGCTGACGGTTTAAGAATACCTGATACTGGAACGGGCAGGTCATCGGACGCATTGCCAGACACTCTTTTTCCTCATCGTGCGGATCACCTAAAATGAACATACCGTCTAAATAGTGATCCCAGTGGCCGGAGATCTTATAAAGCTCACGTTTTGCCATGAGCGGAGTTTTGGTCAGCAGGTAGCCGCGTTTCTGCTCCTCGTCCTCAACGAAACGCTGTAATAACTGGATAACGCGAGCACCTTTCGGCAGCAGGATCGGTAAGCCCTGGCCGATCTCCTCAACGGTGGTGAAATATTCTAAGTCACGGCCGATTTTGTTATGGTCACGGGATTTAGCTTCCTCGAGAATCTTCATATGCTCATCGAGTTCTGCAGCGGTAGCAAATGCGGTACCGTTAACACGGGTCAACATTTTGTTGTTGCTGTCGTTTTTCCAGTATGCGCCGGAGATGCCGGTTAATTTGAATGCTTTTAGGGTTTTGGTGTAGGTTAAGTGCGGACCGACACACATGTCGATATACTCGCCCTGTTTATAGAAGGAAAGCGGAGCATCCTCCGGTAAATCGGCAATATGCTCGACTTTGTATTTCTCGTTTCTTTCTTCCATTAATGCGATAGCTTCTTCGCGGGAGAGAATGGACGGTTTGATCGGCAGGTTTTCTTTGACGATCTTTTTCATCTCTGCTTCGATTGCCGGCAGGTCGCTGTCGGAGAGTTTAACGTCGCCGAGGTCTACGTCATAGTAGAAACCTTTTTCGGTTGCCGGACCGTATGCGAATGCAGCATTCGGGTACAGACGTTTGATTGCCTGTGCCATGATGTGTGCAGCGGTGTGACGGATGACGTGCAGCTCGTCTTCTTTCGGGCAATCAAATACGACGCCTTCATTGTTAATGATTTTCATGGTATTACTTCCTTTCAAAATGTGTTTCAAAACACAAAAAACGCTTCACCCCGAAAAAATGGGATGAAGCGTATGACTCCATGGTTCCACCCAACTTATCCCACATAAAGCAGGATCACTTTGGTCAGACGGGATAACGGGGCTCTGTCCCCGGCACGGTTTGCGCTATGCTGCCGTGCACTCCAAGGTGGTAATGCCGTTTTGAAAAACTTCGGGCGAATTTCCAGCACACATCGTTTTGATGCGATTCGCTTCTCTGTCGTCGTTTTTTGCCTGTCGGCGATCAAACGGATTGTCCTTATCATCGTGTTTTGATATTGTTTTTAATATAGCACGGTTTTGGCAAATTGTCAAGCTTTACGAAAAAATTTTTTAATTTCGGCAAGATAACGCATCCGGGTGTTGCACAGCTGTAAGACGGTATCGGTAAAATTGCACAGAGAGTACAGCGAAAGTCATGGATATAATTTGGTAATGACGTGTTGACATTTCTTTTTGTGTAGTATATAATAAAGAAGAATCTTATAATAAGGAGGGATACACGATGGTATTTGATAAAGTAAAAGCAATTCTTTGCGAGCAGCTGGACGTGGAAGAAGATAAAGTTACCATGGAGGCTGAAATCCAGGAGGATTTAGGTGCTGACTCCTTAGATCTGGTCGATCTGATCATGTCTTTTGAGGATGAGTTCGGTGTAGAGATCCCGGACGATGCGGCTGAAGATATCAAGACCGTAGCAGACCTCGTTCACTTCATCGAAGAGCAGGCTGAATAAGCATATTTTGCTGTAAAACAGTCCCGGAAATCCGGGACTGTTTTGTTTTGGCCAAGCTGTTGTTATATTGCACAAAAAGTATCGCGTTCGGTTGTTAATGTTTTCTTCATCAAAAAGGAAATACCACTTGCTTTTTTTGCCGTAATGCGATATAATATTCAAGGTAAGACTGCACTGGCTATGAGTTAGTCAGTAGATATGCGATGAGATGGAAGGTTGCTGTGTAACAGAAAGGGTACCCCAACTACGCTAAGCTGTAAGACAGGTAATTTCCGTTGAGTATGTCCGATTTCAAAAACCGGGCGGCTATGGAAGTCACGGCAAGATCCTTCGAGCGAACCGAAAGCACCGCAAAACAAATGCGGAGGTTTTCGGAAGTTTTATAGGAGCAAAAACGCAACACACGGAAGCGTGTTAATAAAAACCGCGATATCGTGTGGACAGTGATTGGTGGTTCGATCACTGCAAGCCGGACAAATATGGTTGACCCCCATAATTAAAATTTAAGGAGGCGACGACAGTGGCAGTCAAAGAAAAAATCAGAATCAGATTGAAAAGTTATGACCATGATTTAGTGGATGCAGCAGCAACCAAAATCGTCGAAGCAGCAAAGAGAACCGGTTCCAAAGTTTCCGGTCCGATTCCGCTGCCGACCCAGAAAGAGGTCGTAACCATTCTCCGCGCTGTTCATAAATACAAAGACAGCCGTGAGCAGTTTGAGATGAGAACCCACAAGAGACTCATCGATGTTTTAAGACCGTCTGCAAAGACCGTAGAAGCATTACAGAGTCTGGAACTTCCTGCTGGCGTAGATATCGAGATCAAACTGTAATCGATATCCATGTCCGGTCATGTTGGTAGCAAAGCTGCCAACCAATAACCTAAAATAGGAGGATAAACACAATGAAAAAAGCTATCATTGGTAAGAAAATCGGCATGACCCAGATTTTCGAGGAATCCGGCAAAGTGATTCCGGTAACTGTTGTTGAAGCTGGTCCGTGCGTAGTTGTTCAGAAGAAAACCATCGAGAACGACGGCTACGAGAGCGTACAGTTAGGCTTCGGCGATGTAAAAGCAAACAAGGTGATCAAACCGTTAGCAGGTCACTTCAAAAAACACAATGTTGCACCGAAGAAAACCTTAAAAGAGTTCAGACTTGCAGACATCAATGTTTATAACGAAGGCGACATCGTTAAAGCAGACACCTTTGAAGTTGGTAACATGGTTGACGTAAGCGGCATCAGCAAAGGTAAAGGCTTTGCAGGTACCATCAAACGTTACAACGGTCACCGCTTAAAAGAGACCCACGGTACTGGTCCGGTACACAGACATGCAGGCTCTATGGGCGCTTGCTCTGACCCGTCCAGAATCTACAAAGGCAAAAAAATGCCGGGTCACATGGGTAACGAGAAAGTTACCATTCAGAATCTCGAGATCGTCAAGATCGACGTTGAGAACAACCTGATCGCTATCAAGGGCGCAATTCCGGGCCCGAAAGGCGGCGTTGTAACCATCGTTGACAGCGTTAAAGCATAAGGGAAGGAGGAAGCATTATGGCAGTAATTTCTGTAGTAAACATGGCTGGTACCGAAGTAAGCACCGTTGAATTAAACGATCTGGTATTCAGCATTGAGCCGAATGAAGTAGTAATGCACGCTGCTGTTGTAAATTATCTTGCAAATCAGCGCCAGGGCACCCAGTCCACTCTGACCCGCACCGAGGTAAGCGGCGGCGGTCGCAAACCGTGGAGACAGAAAGGTACCGGTCACGCAAGACAGGGTTCCACCCGTGCTCCGCAGTGGACTCACGGTGGTATCGCATTAGGTCCGAAACCGCGTGATTACAGCTACTCTCTGAACAAGAAAGTAAAACAGCTGGCTATGAAATCCGCTCTTTCTATGAAAGTTCTGGAGAAAAACTTCGTAGTTGTTGATGCAATTGCTTTCGAAAACTACAAAACCAAAGAAGCAATCAAGATGCTGTCTGCATTAAACTGCGGCAAAAAAGCTCTGGTTGTAACCGAGACTCCGGATGCGAAAGTTATCAAGAGCATGGCAAACATCCCGGGTGTTAAGACCACTCTGTCCAGCACTCTGAATGTATATGACATCATCAATTGCGATACTTTCGTAGTTACTCTGGATGCAGTTAAGAAAATCGAGGAGGTATACGCGTAATGAAAACCGCTCAGGACATTATCGTAAAGCCGATCATCACTGAACGCTCCATGAGCCTGGTCGCGCTGAAAAAATACACCTTCAAGGTTGCAAAAGACTCCAACAAAATTGAGATCGCTAAAGCAGTTGAAGAGCTGTTCGGCGTTAAAGTAGCAGCTGTTAACACCATGAATGTTAAAGGCCGTTACAAAAGACAGGGTAGATACGAAGGTTATCAGTCTGATTGGAAAAAAGCAATCGTAACCTTGACCGAAGACTCTAAGACCATCGAGTTCTTCGACGGTATGTTCTAATCAACCGGAACACACCGGGTGATGTATGAAAAAGCAAGAGGCTTTTTCGCTAAACCAAACAAGGAGAGTGAATTACAATGGCAATTAAGGTTTATAAACCGACAACTGCTGGTCGTCGTGGCATGACCGTGACCGACTACAGTGGTCTGTCTAAAGTAGCTCCGGAGAAATCTTTACTCGAAGTAATGAAGAAAAAATCCGGTAGAAACAGCTACGGTAAAATCACCGTTCGTCACAGAGGCGGCGGCAACAGAACCAAATACCGCGTAATCGATTTCAAGAGAAACAAAGAGGGTTTTGCTAACGTATTAACCCTGGAATACGATCCGAATCGTAGCGCACACATCGCTTTAGTCCAGTATGAGGACGGCGAGAAGAGATATATCATCGCTCCGGAAGGCTTAAAAGTAGGCGACGTAGTCTGCTCCGGCCCGAACGCTGATATCAAACCGGGTAACGCACTGCCGATGACCCACATTCCGGTAGGTACTTTTATCCACAACATCGAGATGCATCCGGGCCGCGGTGCTCAGCTGGTTAGATCCGCTGGTAACATGGCTCAGCTGATGGCAAAAGAAGGTGCTTATGCACTGGTTAGACTGCCGTCCGGCGAGTTAAGAAACGTTCCGGTAGAGTGCATGGCAACTGTTGGTCAGGTTGGTAACACCGATCATGAGAACGTTAACTACGGTAAAGCTGGTAGAAAACGTCACATGGGTTGGAGACCGACTGTTCGCGGTTCTGTAATGAACCCGAATGACCATCCGCACGGTGGTGGTGAGGGTAAATCCCCGATTGGTCGTCCGGGTCCTGTTACTCCGTGGGGTAAACCGGCTCTGGGCTATAAGACCCGTAAGAAACATCATCGCTCCGATAAATTTATCGTAAAACGCAGAAATGATAAGTAATGAAGGGAGGCAGATGAAGCAATGAGCAGAAGCCTGAAAAAAGGACCTTTCGTAGAAGAGTCCCTGATGAAAAAAGTAATGGCTATGAACGAAGCAGGCGAGAAAGTAGTCGTTAAGACTTGGAGCCGCGCATCTACTATCTTCCCGGAGTTCGTAGGTCACACATTTGCAGTATATGATGGACGTAAACACGTTCCGGTATATGTTACCGAGGATATGGTTGGTCACAAGCTCGGTGAGTTTGCTCCGACCAGAACCTACAAAGGTCATGCTGGTTCCAAATCGTCCAATAACGGTAAGTAAGGCTGGAAGGAGGATCACATAACATGGAAGCAAGAGCTTATTTAAGATATGCTAGAATCGCTCCGAGAAAAGTTCAGATCGTTCTGGACTTGATCAGAAACCAGCCGGTAGATAAAGCGATCGCAATCCTGAAACACACCCCGAAAGCTGCAAGCGAGCTGCTTTTGAAACTTCTGAATTCGGCAATCGCAAACGCAGAGAACAATAACGGCATGAGCAAAGATGCATTATATGTATCCGAATGCTTTGTATGCCCGGGTCCGACCTTAAAGAGAATCAGACCGAGAGCGAAAGGTAGCGCTGCAAGAGTTCTGAAAAGAACCTCTCACGTAACCATCGCTGTTAAAGAGAAAGAATAAGCTGAAAGAGGAGGTAAACTATGGGACAGAAAGTTAACCCACATGGCTTAAGAGTGGGCGTAATTAAAGATTGGGATTCCCGCTGGTTTGCAGAAAAGAAAACTTTCGGCGATACCTTAGTTGAAGATTACAAAGTTCGTAACTTTATTAAAACTACCCTTTATGCAGCTGGTGTTCCGCGCATCGAGATCGAGCGTGAAGCTTCTAAAGTAAGAATCAACATCCACTGCGCTAAACCGGGTATCGTAATCGGCAAAGGCGGCGCTGAAATCAATGTGCTTCGTGGCAAAATCGAGGCAATGGTTAAAAAACCGGTTATCCTTAACATCGTTGAGGTTAAACAGCCGGATCTGGATGCACAGTTAGTAGCAGAGAATATCGCAGCTCAGTTAGAGCGTCGTGTTTCTTTCCGCCGTGCATTAAAACAGTCCATCGGCCGCACCATGAAATTAGGTGCAAAAGGTATCAAAACTGCAGTTTCCGGTCGTGTAGGCGGCGCTGAGATCGCTCGTACCGAGTCCTACCACGAAGGTACCATTCCGCTGCAGACCATCCGTGCAGATATCGACTATGGTTTTGCTGAGGCTAACACCACCTACGGTAAAATCGGCGTCAAAGTTTGGATCTACAAAGGCGAAGTTCTGAAAGGTAAAGTTGCTGTAGAGCAGCCGGCTCCGGAAAGACGTCAGCGTAGAGCTCCGAGAAAACCGAGAGAAGAAGGAGGAAGCAACTAATGTTACTGCCGAAACGTGTTAAATATCGTCGCGTTCACAGAGGCCGTTTAACCGGTAAAGCAATGCGCGGCAACACCGTAAGTAACGGTCAGTTCGGCCTGCAGGCTTTAGAACCGGCTTGGGTTACTTCCAGACAGATCGAGGCAGCTCGTATCGCAATGACCCGTCACATCAAACGTGGCGGTCAGGTTTGGATCAAAATTTTCCCGGATAAACCGATCACCGAGAAACCGGCTGAGACCCGAATGGGTTCCGGTAAAGGTTCTCCGGAGTATTGGGTAGCAGTAGTTAAACCGGGCAGAGTAATGTTCGAGATCGGCGGCGTTGACCGTGAACTCGCAAGAGAAGCTCTGCGTCTGGCAGCACACAAACTGCCGATCAAATGCAAATTCGTAGAGAAAGAACAGACAGGTGGTGAGCAATAATGAAAGCTGTAGAAATTCGTGATATGTCCGTAATGGAACTGAACGAGAAGTTAGGCGATCTGAAAAGCGAACTTTTTAATCTGCGCTTCCAGCTCGCTGTTAATCAGTTGGATAATCCGATGCGTATTAAAGCAGTGAAGAAAGACATTGCTCGCATCAAAACCATTATCCAGGAAAAAGAATCCGCTGAGAACGCACAGTAATCAAGCGGAAGGAGGATTTAAGCGATGACCGAGAGAAACCTGAGAAAGACCAGGGTTGGCGTGGTTGTAAGCGACAAGATGGACAAAACCGTTGTTGTTACCATCGCTGATAATGTCAGACATCCACTTTATAAGAAAATCGTAAAACGCACCGTAAAACTGAAAGCACATGATGAGAATAACGCTTGTGGTATCGGTGACCGTGTGTTAGTTATGGAGACTCGTCCGCTGTCTAAAGACAAGAGATGGAGAGTCGTTGAAATCATCGAGAAGGCGAAATAATATAGATTTCAAAGCCGAAAGGAGGAACGCACTGTGATACAGATGCAAACTTACCTGAAGGTCGCTGACAACACCGGTGCTAAAGAGTTAATGTGCATCCGCGTGTTAGGCGGTTCCAGAAGAAGATACGCAAACATTGGCGACGTTGTTGTTGCTTCCGTTAAAAAAGCAGCTCCGGGCGGCATGGTCAAAAAAGGTGATGTAGTTAAAGCTGTTATCGTTCGTTCTGCGAAGGGTCTTCGCCGTGACGACGGTTCCTACATCCGTTTTGATGAGAACGCTGCGGTAATCATCAGAGAAGATAAAACCCCGAGAGGAACTCGTATCTTTGGGCCGGTAGCAAGAGAACTTCGTGACAATGAGTTCACCAAGATCCTTTCTTTAGCTCCGGAAGTACTGTAATCGGAGGAATAATTCATGAGCAAAGCATTGCACGTCAAAACCGGCGATAAAGTCATGATCATCTCCGGTAAAGACAAAGGTAAATCTGGTAAAGTCCTTGCAGTTAGCCCGAAAGAAGGCAAAGTCATCGTTGAAGGCTGCAACAAGGTAACCAAACATGTAAAACCGAGAAGAATGGGTGAGACCGGCGGCATCGTTAAAGCTGAAGGCGCATTATACGCTTGCAAAGTAATGCCGATTTGCCCGAAATGCGGCAAACCGACCCGCGTTGGTCACATCATCAATGACGGCAAAAAAATGCGCGTCTGCAAACACGCCGGCTGCGGCGCGACTTTCTAATCGGGAGGAGGAAATCGTATGGCAAGAATGAAAGAATACTACACCAATGAGGTTGCTCCGGCTTTAATGAAAAAGTTCGAGTACAAGAGTGTCATGCAGATTCCGAAGCTGGATAAGATCGTTGTAAACGTAGCTTGCGGCGAGGCTTCTACCAATGCAAAAATGATGGAAGCTATCTGCGGCGATTTAGCAGCAATCACCGGTCAGAAACCGGTAATCTGCCGTGCTAAAAAAGCAATTTCCAACTTCAAACTGCGTGAGGGCATGCCGATCGGTGCAAAAGTAACCCTGCGTGGTGAAACCATGTACGAATTCTTAGACAGACTCTTCAACGTTGCTCTGCCGCGCGTTAGAGACTTCAGAGGTATCAGTGCAAACGGTTTCGATGGTCGTGGCAACTTCTCCATGGGCTTAAAAGAGCAGCTCATTTTCCCGGAGATCGAGTACGACAAAATCGACAAAGTTCGTGGTATGGATATCGCATTCGTTACCACTGCTAAAACTGACGAAGAAGGCCGCGAGTTATTAAAACTCATGGGCGCTCCGTTTGAGAAATAAGGGGAGGAAAAGGTAAGATGGCAAAGACTTCTTTGAAAATCAAGCAGCAGGCTGCTCCGAAATTTTCCACCCGTGCATATAACAGATGCAAAATCTGCGGAAGACCGCACGCATATCTTAGAAAATATGGCGTTTGCCGTATCTGCTTCAGAGAGCTGGCTTACAAAGGTCAGATCCCGGGCGTAAGAAAAGCAAGCTGGTAAGCACAGGAAAAGGGAGGTTTGATTCATGCAAATCACGGATGCAATTGCGGATTTGCTCACTCGTATCAGAAATGCGAGCGCTGCAAAACACGAGTATGTTGATATTCCTGCGTCTAACATGAAAAAAGCAATCGTTCAGATCTTAGTGGACGAGGGCTATGTACAGAGCTACACCGTTAAAGAAGACGGCAAACAGGGTATCATCCGCGTCGCTTTAAAATACACTGAAGACAAAAAAGCAGTAATCACCGGATTAAGAAGAGTTTCGAAACCGGGCTTACGTATCTACGCAAAATGTGAGGAAATGCCGAAAGTTATGAAAGGCTTAGGTATTGCAATCGTTTCCACTCCGAAGGGCGTTATGACTGACCGTCAGGCTCGTAAGGAGAAAGTTGGCGGCGAGATCCTCGCGTTCGTATGGTAATAGGGAGGAAATCGTAAATGTCCAGAATTGGTAATAAACCGATCACTATCCCGGCTGGCGTAACCGTTGAGCTCAATGGCAAAAACGTAACCGTTAAAGGTCCGAAAGGCACCTTATCCATCGAGATCAACAAAATCATCGACGCTCAGGTTGAGGGTAATGTCCTGACTGTTACTCGTCCGAACGAGGAGAAAGAGACCAAAGCACTGCACGGCTTAACCCGTTCTTTACTGAACAACATGGTTGTTGGCGTTAGCGAAGGTTTCAAAAAACAGTTAGAAATCAACGGCGTTGGTTATCGTGCTGCAAAACAGGGCAAAGAGCTGGTTATGAACTTAGGTTATTCTCATCAGGTGAGAATTCCGGAAGTTGACGGTATCACCATTGAGGTACCGAGCCAGACTTCTATCATCGTAAGCGGTGCTGACAAACAGAAAGTTGGTCAGTTAGCTGCTGAGATCAGAATGAAACGTCCGCCGGAACCGTATAAAGGTAAAGGTATTAAATACGTTGATGAAGTTATTCAGCGTAAAGAAGGTAAAGCAGGTAAAGGTAAGAAATAATTTTTCTTCCTTTGTGCTTACCTCCAGACTTACAAATCGCAGCATAGTGGCTGCGGCAGCATAATGCTGCTTTAGAATTGTAGTAAAGAGGAGTGACACACTATGGTGACCAAACCAGATAGCAAAAAAGCTAGACTGCATAGACACGTAAGAGTCAGAGGCAAAATCTCTGGTACACCGGAACGTCCACGCCTGAATGTATTCCGCTCCACCAAACACATCTACGCTCAGCTGATCGACGATGTTAACGGAGTTACTCTCGTAAGCGCTTCCACCATGGAGAAAGATTTCACCGAGTACGGCGGCAACAAAGAAGCTGCTAGAAAAGTGGGTCAGATCGTTGGTGCAAGAGCACTGGAAAAAGGTATTCAGGAAGTTGTTTTTGACCGCGGTGGTTTCGTATACCAGGGCAGAATCAAAGAATTAGCTGAGGGTGCACGCGAAAGCGGCCTGAAGTTCTAAGAAGGAGGTAGTAACTATGGCAAAGATTGAAGCTTCTAACATGGAGTTCCAGGAAAAAGTGGTTGCTATCAACCGTGTTTCCAAAACCGTAAAGGGCGGCCGTATCTTCAAATTCGCTGCATTAGTAGTAGTTGGTGACGGCAACGGTACCATCGGTTTCGGTATCGGTAAATCCGGCGAGGTTCCGGATGCAATCCGTAAAGGCATCGAAGATGCTAAGAAAAACCTGATCAAAGTATCCTTAAAAGGTTCCACCATCCCGCACGAGATCGTCGGTGAGTTCGGCGCAGGCCGCGTATTATTAAAACCGGCTCCGCAGGGTACCGGTGTTATCGCTGGCGGTCCGGTACGTGCCGTACTGGAAGTTGCTGGTATTCACGATATCAGAACCAAAGCACTTCGTTCCAATAATCCGTGCAACGTTGTAAGAGCTACCGTTGATGGTCTGGCTAAATTACGTTCCGCACAGCAGGTTGCTCAGATCAGAGGCAAATCTGTAAAAGAGATCTTAGGTTAAGGAGGCAGACATAATGGAAACCATTACCATCAAACTGGTCAAAGGTCTTGCAGGCAAACGCAAAGATCAGATCGCTGTTGTTAAATCCTTAGGTCTGACCAAAACCAACTCTGTTTCTGTTCAGCCGGATAATGATGCAACCAGAGGCAAAATCAACAAAGTTTCCCACTTAGTTGAGATTGTTAAATAAGAATAAGTAATCCGCTTTTTTAGGCTAATTATCTTCAAGGAGGTGTCAGCATGAAGCTGCACGAACTTTCTGGGGCAATTGGTGCTACCAAAGAAGTTAAACGCGTTGGCCGTGGTCACGGTTCCGGTAACGGAAAAACCGCTGGTAAAGGTCATAAAGGTCAGAACGCTCGCTCCGGCGGCGGTGTAAGACCGGGCTTCGAGGGTGGCCAGATGCCGTTACAGAGACGTATTCCGAAGAGAGGTTTCAATAACATCTTCGCTACCGAATACGCAATTGTAAATGTTTCCGACTTAGCTGTTTTTGAGGCAGGTGCTGTTGTTGATGCACAGGCTTTAATTGAGAAAGGTCTTCTGAAAAAAGTATGTGATGGCGTTAAAGTTCTCGGCAACGGCGAACTGAATGTCGCTCTCACCGTTAAAGCAGCGGCTTTCTCCAAATCCGCAAAAGAAAAAATTGAGCAGGCTGGTGGAAAGACCGAGGTGATCTAAGTGTTTCAGGTACTGAAAAACGCGTTCTCTAATCCAGATTTACGCAAAAAACTGATTTACACGATCATCATCATCTTGATCTTCCGTTTAGGCTCGGCTTTCTTAGCTCCGTTTGTTAACACCGGTGTTCTCGAGGAGTTCATGAGTCAGAACTCCGAGAGCTTCTTCGGTATCTTAAACGCATTCTCCGGCGGTTCCTTTGCAAATGCTACGGTCTTCGCTATGTCGATCTCTCCGTACATTACCGCATCGATCGTCATTCAGCTTCTGACCATTGCGATTCCGGCGCTGGAGCGTCTGGCTAAGGAAGGCGCACTCGGTAAGAAGAAATTAAACAAGATCACTCGTTACACCTTCATCGGTTTAGCTTTCGTACAGGCAATCGCTTACTACGTAATGATCAAAAACCAGGGTGCAATCGCCAGTGATTTCTCCAGTGGTTTTGCAAAATACTTTGCGGCTGCGATCATCGTGCTGTCTCTGGTAGCCGGTTCGGCAATCACCGTATGGCTCGCAGATCGTATCTCCGATAAAGGTTTTGGTAACGGTACTTCCATGATCCTGTTCGCTGGTATCGTCTCCAGCTTACCGACCACCTTCACCGTACTGTTCAAAAACTTAAATCCGGATAATCCGGCAAATTACTTTACGGTACCGCTGGGCATACTGATCATCTTAGCTCTGGTTGTTCTGATTGTAATCATGAACAACTCCGAGCGCAGAATTCCGATCCAGTATGCAAAACGTGTTGTGGGCCGTAAAATGTACGGCGGCCAGAGCTCCTACATTCCGATCAAAGTTGCGATCGGCGGTGTACTCCCGGTAATCTTCGCTATGTCGATCTTATCCATCCCGAGCACTATCGCAGCATTCGCTTCTCCGGATCCGAATTCCTTCTGGTACCACATCGTTCGAGCATTCTCCACCACCGGTTGGATCTACTGTGTATGTTATCTGTTCCTGATCATCGGTTTCAGCTACTTCTACTGTGCGATCCAGTACAATCCGGTTGAGATTGCTAACAACTTGAAACAGAACAACGGTGCGATCGCCGGCATCCGTCCGGGTCGTTCCACCGCGATCTTCATTCAGAAAATCCTTTCCAAAATCACCTTTATCGGTGCAATCTTCTTAGCAGTAATCGCGATTTTCCCGCCGGTTTACTCCGCTATCACCAAGATTCCGTTATCCCTGGGCGGTACTTCCATCATCATCTTAGTCGGTGTTGCTCTGGATACCATGCGTCAGCTGGAATCTGAACTGACGATGCGCCATTATAAAGGCTTCTTAGAGTAAGGAGTGTGTCAAATGAACCTGATTTTATTAGGTGCTCCGGGTGCTGGTAAAGGCACTCAGGCCGAAGTAATCTGCAACGAGTTTGATATTCCGGCGATTTCCACCGGCAACATCATCCGCGAAGCAGTTAAAAACGGCACGGAGCTGGGAGAGAAAACTAAGTCCTATTTGGATGCAGGTGCGCTGGTTCCTGATGAACTGGTTATCGCACTGGTCAAAGAGCGTCTGGCTTATCCGGACTGCAAGAACGGCTTCATTTTGGATGGCTTCCCACGCACGGTTCCGCAGGCGGAAGCGCTTGATAAAATGCAAGTCCAGATCGACACCGTACTCGATATCGAAGTTGCAGATGAGAAGATCGTCGGCCGTATGTCCGGTCGTCGCGTATGCTCCTCCTGCGGTGCTTCTTACCACCTCGAGTACAAACCTTCTAAAACAGAAGGTGTATGCGACAGCTGCGGTGCTGCTTTAATGCAGCGTAAGGATGACCATCCGGATACCGTGCTGGAGCGTTTAAGAGTGTACCATGATCAGACCGAGCCGCTGAAAGAGTATTACTCCAAACAGGGTAAAGTCACTGTAGTATACGGTCAGGAGGAAGTTAAAGATACTTCCGCATTGGTCTTAAAAGCGTTGGAGGTTTTCAAGTGATTACCTTGAAAAGTGCAGCTGAAATCAAACAGATGGAAACAGCCTGCAAGATTTCGGCTCAAGCACTGGCGCACGCTGGTAAGTTTATGCAGGAAGGTATTTCGACCTTCGAGATCGATGAAGAGATCCGCAAGTTTATCGTAGGTACCGGCGCAAAACCCAATTTCTTGGGACTGTACGGTTTTCCGGGCAGTGCTTGTATCTCGGTAAACCATGAGATCATTCATGGTATTCCATCTAAAAGCAAAATCTTGAGAAGCGGTGACATAGTCAGCGTGGATACGGGAGCGTTCTACGACGGCTTCAACGGCGACAATGCGTTTACCTTTATGGTAGGCGATGTTGCAGAAGACGTAAAGCTGTTATTACAGCGTACACAAGAGAGTTTGATGAAGGGAATTGCGGCTGCAAAACCGGGCAATCGAATCGGTGATATTTCCTTCGCAATCCAATCTCATGTAGAACAGTTCGGTTACGGTGTAGTTAAGGAATATGTCGGTCACGGCATCGGACGAAAATTACACGAAGATCCGGAAGTTCCGAATTTCGGAAAACCGGGCAGAGGACCGAGACTGGCTCCGGGAATGACCCTGGCGATCGAGCCGATGATCAATTTATCCGGTGCGGGTTGCAAACAGTTAGCCGATGGCTGGACTGTGGTAACGGCATCCGGGAAACCATCTGCCCACTTTGAGCACACCATCGTTATCACAAACGACGGCGCTCGAATCCTGACACAGCCATGAGCAGCAACGGTTGTGGATGGTTCGCAGGTCAGATTGTAAGATCGACCGCCGGTAATGATACCGGACGATATTACATCATCCTGCAAGTCATGGGTAAAAGATGCCTGCTGTCAGACGGCCGCCACCGTAAAGTGGCAGCACCGACGGCAAAGAATATAAAGCATCTGACCGACAGCGGCAAAGCCGTGGATCCGACAGAATGCAATACTGACAGGAAGATTAGGCAGGCGTTGACCGCGCTGCAGTATAGCGGCAACGATGCGTTTTCCGAGTAAGGGAGGTAGTCCGAATGTCAAAAGATGATATCATTGAAGTTGAAGGTACCGTTGTGGATGCAATGCCGAATGCGACTTTCAAAGTCCAGCTTGCTAACGGTCACGTAATCAACGCGCATATTTCCGGTAAATTGCGTATGAACTACATCCGCATTCTTCCGGGAGACAAAGTAACGGTTGAGATGTCCACTTACGATCTCACCAAAGGACGCATTACCTGGCGTTCCAAATAAAATCATAAGCCCACAGATGGCAAGGAAGCTTTGAAAAAAGCCTTGTCAGTACAAGGAGGTAGTTTCAAATGAAAGTAAGACCTTCCGTAAAGCCGATTTGTGAAAAATGCAAGGTTATCAAACGTAAAGGCCGCATCATGGTCATCTGCGATAACCCGAAACACAAACAGCGTCAGGGTTAATTTATCCCTGATTCAAGAATAAAATTGGAGGTGCAGCTTGCATGGCTCGTATAGCTGGTGTTGACCTGCCGAAGGAAAAACGTGTAGAGGTTGGTTTAACCTACATTTTCGGTATTGGTCGTAAAACTGCTCAGGATATCCTGGCAGCAACAGAAGTAAATCCGGATACCAGAGTCAAGGATTTGACTGAAGACGAAGTATCCAAACTGCGTGACTATATCGACAAAAACGTAGAGGTAGAGGGTGACCTGCGCAGAAGCGTTGCTCTGGACATCAAACGTTTAGTCGAGGTTGGTTGCTATCGTGGTGTTCGTCACCGCAAAGGTCTGCCGGTAAGAGGTCAGAGAACCAAAACTAACGCTCGTACCCGTAAAGGACCGAAGAAAACCATCGCTAATAAGAAGAAATAATAAGGGGGCAGAAATATGGCACCGAAAAAGGACGCTAAGAAAGTTATTCGTAAACGTCGTGAACGTAAAAATATTGAGCGCGGTTGCGTTCATATTCAGTCCACCTTTAATAATACCATCGTAACCGTATCCGATACTCAGGGTAATGCATTATCTTGGGCAAGCGCAGGTGAAATGGGCTTTAGAGGTTCCAAAAAGTCCACTCCGTTCGCTGCACAGTCCGCTGCAGAGAAAGCAGCTAAAGCAGCTATGGAGCACGGCTTAAAATCTGTAGAAGTATATGTAAAAGGACCGGGTGCTGGTCGTGAAGCTGCAATCAGAGCTTTACAGGGCGTTGGTTTAGAGGTTACCTTGATCAAAGACGTAACCCCGATCCCGCACAACGGCTGCCGTCCGCCGAAGAGAAGAAGAGTATAATAATAGGAGGTGCACCAATATGGCAAGATATACCGGTGCGGTCTGCAAATTATGCCGCCGCGAAGGACAGAAACTGTTCTTAAAAGGTGAGAGATGCTATTCTGATAAATGTGCATTCACTCACAGAGGTTATGCTCCGGGTCAGCACGGCCAGGCTCGTAAGAAATTATCCGAGTATGGTATTCAGCTGAGAGAGAAACAGAAAACCAGACGTTATTACGGCGTTTTAGAGGCTCAGTTCGCTCACTACTTCGAACTGGCTGAGAAAAAAGCTGGTATGACCGGTGAGAACCTGTTAAAAATCCTGGAATCCCGTTTAGACAACGTTGTATACAGAATGGGCTTTGCAAGCTCCAGAGCTGAGGCTAGACAGCTGGTTGTTCACGGTCACTTCACCGTAAACGGCAAACGCGTTGACATTCCGTCTTACCTGACCAAAGCAGGCGACGTAATCGCAATCTGCGAGAAGAGCAGAACCAGTGATAAAGTTAAAGCTGTACTGGAAGCAAACGCAGCTCGTCCGACTCCGTTATGGGTTGAGGTTAACACCGAGAACTACGAAGGCAAGATCGTAAGAGAAGTTGAAAGAACCGACATCGATCTGGAAGTTCAGGAGCTGTTAATCGTAGAGTACTACTCCAGATAATCATCTGCAGTAGGTCGCTTTTAGACAATGGCACTTGTATTTGAATGAAAGAACAGGAGGGTTATAGATGATTGGAATTGAACAGCCGAGAATCGAAGCAGAAGAAATGACTGCAGATGGTTCGTATGGGAAGTTTGTTGTAGAACCTCTTGAACGCGGCTATGGTATCACACTTGGCAACGCATTAAGACGTGTGCTGCTCTCCTCTCTTCCGGGTGTTGCTGTTACCTCGATTAAGATCGATGGTATTCAGCATGAGTTTACCACCATCCCGGGTGTAAAAGAAGATGTCACTGAAATTGTTTTGAATATCAAAGGTTTGACCGCTAAGCTCTTAGGAGATGGCCCGAAACGTGTCTGCATTGAAGCAGAAGGTGAGTGCGAAGTGACTGCAGGAAGCATTCAGACCGACTCTGAAGTTGAGATCCTGAATCCGGAAATGCACATCGCAACCCTGGCAGAAGGTGCTAAACTCTATATGGAGATCATGCTCAACAAAGGCCGTGGCTATATCCCGGCTGAGCGTAATAAGCAGGATATTCAGAACAAAGACAAGGATGTCGTAGGTACTATTCCGGTGGATAGCATTTATACACCGGTACAGAAGGTTAACTATACCGTAGAGAATACGCGTGTTGGTCACATGACCGACTACGATAAACTCATTTTAGAAGTTTGGACCGATAAGACGATCTCCGCTAAGGAGTCCATTTCTCTCGCTGCCAAGATTCTGAATGAGCATCTCAACCTGTTTATCGATTTATCGGAAGACGCAGTCAATACGGAAATTATGGTAGGCAAGGACGATAAAGGAAAAGAAAAGATCCTGGAGATGACCATTGAGGAGCTTGACTTATCCGTACGTGCCTTCAACTGCTTAAAACGTGCGGCTATCAATACGGTAGGCGACCTGATCAATAAATCCGAAGGCGATATGATGAAAGTCAGAAACCTCGGTAAGAAATCCCTGGAAGAAGTAATTGCTAAATTAAATGCGCTGGGTGTTACCCTCGTAGTAGACGACGAGTAATAAAGAACGCATTTAGACATACTAAAGTAAGGAGTGAACTACAATGGCAGGAAGCAGAAAACTTGGCAGAGCCTCTGATCACAGACAGGCAATGCTCAGAGCTATGGTTACTTTCTTGCTCGAAAAAGGCAAAATTGAGACCACTGTTACCAGAGCAAAAGAAGTTCGCGCTATGACCGAGAAAATGATCACCCTGGGTAAAACCAACGATCTCCACTCCAAACGTCAGGCGCTCGCTTATATCACCAAAGAATCTGTTGTTAAGAAACTGTTTGATGAAATCTCCCCGAAATATAAAGACCAGAACGGCGGTTACACCCGTATCGTTAAAATTGGTCCGCGTCGCGGCGATGCAGCTGAGATGGCTATCATCGAACTGATCTAAGGACACACATTCATAAAGCGTAATAAAAGACTGTCGGGAAACCGACAGTCTTTTTTGCATCT
>JBGUUN010000263.1:0-7730 GCA_045133555.1 Oscillospiraceae bacterium | reverse complement strand
TTTGGGTGCGCATTCCCAAAAACAAGCCTGCATTATCATCAAGTTCGAATGAAACCGGTTTCTCAATTCCATTTCGGGTATGACAATGTAAGCCCGCTAACAAACCAATTGTGATCAGCGGACGGCATCGGGTTATTCAGGTTGATGATGCCTTTTAACATTGTCGATATCTCCTTGTGGAATATTTGTCTGTCATTATAGCACCGCCGTTTGGAAAAGTCAAGCGATTTTAAACAGACAATTCAAAGTTTGTGGAAAGTGTATCGCGGATTTATCGAAATAAATCGTCGGATTGGGCGAAAAACAAAGAGGTTGGGATGTTTTGCTCTTGACGGTCTGAGCGATACCCGATATAATAAAATGGGGTTGTACAGTGCCCTGAAAGTATATTTTGTCGGAAAGGACTTCCTTATGCAGAACACGAAATTTGACTATAAGTCCTTTTTTTCTGCGGTGTTTACCTTAGCGTTGCCGATCGCACTGCAGAATATTTTGTCTACCACAGCAAGCATGGTCGATACCATTATGATCGGTTCCGCGGGTGAGCTTGCGGTCGCAGCGGTCGGGCTTTGCGCTCAGATCACTTCGCTGTTTATCTCTTGCTATTACGGTTTTGCGGGCGGTGCAATATTATTTTTTGCGCAGTATTGGGGTGCAAAAGACGATAAGGGCGTTAATAAGACGTTCGGTTTGAGTGCGCTGCTGCTTACCTTGATCGCAGTCATTTTCGGCGGTATCTGCGTTTTGAAACCGAATCTGATCCTTTCGCTTTATACCGATAAGCAAAGCATCATCGATATCGGTGTACCGTATATCCGTATTGTCGGATTTTCCTATCCGGTCACGGTGATCGTACTGATCATCAACTTTTTCTTCCGCACCACAGAACGGGTCAAAATACCATTTCTGTGCTCGGTTGTCGGATTTTGTGTGAATTTTACCTTAAACTGGCTGCTGATTTACGGTCGGTTCGGTTTGCCGAAGATGGGAGCGGCAGGTGCTGCGATCGGTACTCTTGCTTCGTCATTGGTCAATCTTGTGCTGCTGCTGATTTTTCTAAAAAAGGATACAGCGGATATCAGACTGCACCGAAAACAAATGATCGCGTGGGGAAACGGTTTTGTATTTACCTTTTTGATGAAATGCTTTCCGATCGTCTGTAATGAGTTTTTATACGGTGTCGGTCAGATGCTTATCAATATCGTCGTCGGCCATCAGTCCGAATCCGCGATCGCGGCAATGGCGGCATTCCGTGTGCTGGAGGGCTTTGTGATCGCCTTCTTCTGCGGTTTGCAGGATGCGACAGCGGTGGTGGTCGGCAAGGATGTCGGAGCGGGTGCGCATGAACGGGCCTATAAAAATACGATCGGATATGCCATCCTTTGCCCGGTGATCACCTTTACATTAGTGGGGACCATGCTGATTTTCAACAGACCGCTTTACGGTCTGTTCGGATTGGGTGCGCAGGCGATGGAGTACGGCAGGTATATGCTGATGATCTATCTGTTTGCGGGCACCAGTCGCTGCTGCAACAATATTATGAGCAACTGTTACCGTGCCGGCGGTGAACCGGTATTCACTACGGTGGTGGAACTTTCCGGACTGTTTTTGTTGAGCGTTTTATCGACATGGGCAGCGGGTATGATCTTTCATCTGCCGTTTCCGGCGGTATTCGCTTGTATCTATACCGATGAGGCGATTCGTCTGGCTTGTGAGATCTGGTATACCAAAAGCTGCCGATGGATCAAACCGGTCACCGAGGAAGGTAAGAAAGCCTTGCCGCAATTTCTGGAAAGTAAGGGCAAGAGAATACGCCGATAATATGAAAATGCAAAAATATCGGAAGCTTTTTACTTGACAGTGAAATAAGTAACCAATATAATATAAAATGGGGTTATATAAGGCCCTAAAAATACATGATCGGAAAGGGTTTCTACATGCAGAAAACAAACTTCGACTATAAGACCTTTTTCTCTGCTGTGTTCAGTCTGGCATTGCCGATTGCACTGCAGAACCTTTTATCCACCACGGCAGGTATGGTAGATACCATCATGATCGGCTCCGCAGGTGAACTTGCGGTAGCAGCGGTCGGTATCTGTTCGCAGATCTCCTCGCTGTTTTTCTCCTGTTATTTCGGTTTTGCCGGCGGTGCTATCCTATTCTTTGCGCAATATTGGGGTGCAAAAGACTATAAGGGTATCAACCGTACCTTTGGTATCTGTGCATCTATCATCACCTTGATCGCGATCGTATTCGGCTCGGTTTGTGTGCTGAAGCCGGAACTGATGCTATCGATTTATACCGATAAGCAAAACATCATCGAGATGGGTATCCCGTACATCCGTATCATCGGCTTTTCCTATCCGGTAACGGTAATCGTATTGGTCATCAACTTTTTCTTCCGCGCCACCGAACGTGTAAAAGTACCGTTTATCTGCTCGGTTGTCGGTCTTTGCGTGAACTTTGTCTTAAACTGGCTGCTCATCTACGGTCGTTTCGGCCTGCCGAAAATGGGCCCTGCAGGCGCTGCAATCGGTACGCTTGCTTCCGGTCTGGTCAATTTGGGATTACTTTTGATCTGTCTTGTAAAAGATCAGGCAGATATCCGTCTGCATTTCAATCAGATGCTTGCCTGGGGCAACGGCTTTGTACCGGTCTATATCAAGAAATGCTTCCCGATCATCTGTAATGAGCTGTTATACGGTATCGGTCAGATGGTCATCAATATCGTTATCGGTCATCAGTCTGAATCCGCGATCGCGGCAATGGCGGCATTCCGTGTACTGGAAGGCTTTGTATTCGCATTCTTCGGCGGTCTTGCGGATGCAGCTGCTGTTGTTGTAGGTAAGAATGTCGGTTCGGGCGAGCATGAGCTTGGATACCGCAATGCGGTGGGCTATTCTATCCTTTGCCCGGCGATCACCTTCGTTTTGGTCGGCATCATGCTGATCTTCAATCAGCAGCTGTACGGTTTGTTCGGTCTTGGCGCAGAGGCAATGCAGTACGGCAAATATATGTTGATGATCTACCTGTTTGCCGGCACCATCCGTACCTGCAACTATATCATGAACTGCTGCTACCGTTCCGGCGGCGATCCGGTATTCGGTACGGTATTGGAGGTTTCCTGCTTATTTATCGTCAGCGTTCCGGCAACCTGGATCGCAGGCATGACCTTAGGATTACCGTTCCTTGCAGTATTCGCATTTGTCTATACCGATGAGATCTTCCGTCTGATCTGTGAGATCTGGTATACCAGACGCTGTAAATGGATCAAGCCGGTCACCGAGGAAGGCAAGGCGACTTTGGCGGAATTTATGGAGAGCAGAAAGAAGCATCTGCACGGAAAATAAAAAAAGACGAATGGTTTTCCATTTTTGTGATGAACCGGACTTTGAAATTTTTATCAAAGTCCGGTTTGCACTTATTACACTAAAATGTACCGTAAATTATTGGAAATACATTGACAAAACAATTATAATATAATATAATATATTTGATATCAGGAAAGATATCAAATAAAATGAAGGAGGTTTTTTGATGGTTACAATTAATGGTATTAAAAAAACAATAAGCTTGCTATTGGCAGTTTTTATAATCTTGACTACTTTAGTTGGTTGTAATAACGGCGTAGGGGAGATATTCTCCTCTACGCCGAATACATCTGATTTGATGGAAAAGTACGGCGACAAAGAGCGCTTTTCGGTTTGGCTTTACAAACAAACCTATACCGATGATATTTATCTTGAGCGCGTGTGTAAAAGCTATGACCAGGAACAAGACGATGGCTTGGCTATTACGATCAAATCGTTTTATGCTTCCGAATATTCATTCGATACCTTTATCCAGAAGCTTTCTGCAGAGATAATGGCAGGACGCGGCCCCGATTTGATCTATGTCAATTTATATGATGATTACATGGAACGTACCGAATGTTTTTCCGATCTTCAGAAGATGATCGCAAGCGGTGCGTTTTCTTCGTGGAATGAGATCCTGCAAACCGAAGAATGGCAGGAAGAAAAGTATTTTTCTTCTGTCTGGGAAGCGGCAAAACAATCTGACGGTTCGGTTTATGTCCTTCCAATGGGGGTGGACTATGCCATGGCGATGACTACTCCGCAGGCGATGGAAAAACACGGCGTGACGGATGCAGATCTTGCCAACAGTACTGCTTTGATTTCAGTGCTTCATCAGATGGCAGAAGTTTCCGAAATACCGCCCTGTTGGGGCGATCCTGAACCGGATACCTTATTTTCAGGTGTATTTGACTATGTTTCCGGAGGTACCGTTTTGCATGAAGAACCGGTTGTCTCTGCGCTGAATGACTGGGGCCGGATGTTTGGCGGTAAAAGATCGCTTTGGGATTTTGCGGTACAGAATGCGGAATATCGCGGCGGAGCCGAAAGCGAAAATAATATCGCATATGATGCTAAGGCTTCCGTTATTTCGGGAAACAGTTTACTTTACCTGTTTCCGTCCCGTTATTTTGAATGGAACTTCAATAACTCCAATAATGAGGATACCCATGAATTGTGGAAAGCGGAAAATCAGTTATTCTATCCGCTTTGTGATGAAAACGGAGATTGGGTCGGTGAGGTTACAGCGTATGCAATGATTACGCAGAACTCGAAGTATAAAGGTGAAGTGTATCGATTCATCAGTCATTATCTGTTTGAATTGTCTACTGGTGATGGTGGATGCGGTTATGCATCTCCCTGCAGTGAATATGTATTCGAACATATTACCCGGTTCCAATTGGAGTCAATGGAGGTATCGCAAGAGCATATCGACCGATATCTGAAGTTGTTAAAAAGTCATCCGAAACGTTTTTTCTATGGCGGTGCCGGAAGAGACTATTTAAGAAGTTGTGTAGATACGGTATTGTCCGGTGAACAAAGTATTGAAGATGCCGAGCAGGCAATCCGGTTGTATCTCAGTGAATAAAACTTTTACACAGACTTTGAGATTTTTTCTCAAAGTCTGTTTTTTATATTGACTTTCCGGAGGCACTTTACTATAATGAAGATAAGAATATATCCCGGAGGATTTTATGATGAAACGAGAAGAAATCAACATCCGCGATCCCTTTGTTTTAGTAGAGGACAATAAATATTATATGTACGGCACCAGAGGCGCTGAATGCTGGGGCGATGTCAAAGCCACAGGACTTGATGTCTATGTCAGCACCGATCTGGAAAACTGGAGCGACCCGAATGTATGCTTTACTCCGCCGGAGAATTTCTGGTCCGACCGCAACTTCTGGGCACCGGAGGTACATAAATATGAGGGTGCGTATTATATGTTTGTCACCTTCAAGAGCGAGGATGCCTGCCGCGGTACCCAAATCTTAAAAGCGACCTCTCCGATGGGCCCGTTTGAGCTGCACAGCGACGGACCGGTAACGCCGAGAGATTGGGAATGTCTGGACGGCACGCTCTGGGTCGAAAACGGTAAACCGTATATGGTATTCTGCCATGAATGGGTACAGGTCACCGACGGTGAGATGTGCGCGATCGAACTGAGTGCAGACTTAAAAGAAGCGGTCAGTGAGCCGGTCTTGTTGTTCCGCGCATCCGAGCCGTCATGGGCAAATAAAGAGGGAACGATGTTTGTTACCGACGGTCCGTTTATGTACCGCACGAAAGGCGGCAGACTGGTCATGATCTGGTCGAGTTTTTCCGATCAAGGTTATTGTGAGGCGTTGGCTTATTCCAAAACCGGTTCGGTTATGGGTCCGTGGGAGCAGGACGAAAGACTGTTGTTTGAGAAAAACGGCGGACATGGTATGATCTTTACCGAGCTGGACGGCAGCTTGCTGTTTGTACTGCATAGCCCGAATCAGACACCGTTCGAAAGACCGTATTTCTATGCTCTCCGGGAAAGAGACGATACTTTATACCGTGTAAATGAGGAGTAATAATATGAGACCGATTGAAAAATGGATCTGGCTGCCGAAAGAACAATATCCGCAGTATCAGACAAACGGCCATTGCTGTGATAAAGTTAAGAAAGAAGAATATACCGTTGCGGAGTTTTTCAGAGAGTATACATTTTCGAAGAAAGTGATCTCCGCTGCGCTGCGCTTTTCGGGTGATACCGAATATGTGCTGTACTGCAACGATCATATGCTTGCGACCGGCCCGGTTTCGGTCGGCGGTGATTTCTTGGGTGATGAGATCCCGAGAGGTCAGCACTATGCAACCGAGCTTTCCTGGATCCCCGATACCGATGTTTTGAAATTTTATGCAAGAGTCAAAATGTGTCCGATCGGTATCGCGGAGTTTTCTCAGGGTCACGGCGGCTTTATGCTGACCGGTGAACTGGTATTCGAGGATGGTACCAAACAGTATATCATGACCGACAGCAGCTGGAAGGTACGCAGAAATGAGCGTTATACCGCACCGTTTTGCTATGACGGCAGCCGCAGTGCCGGAGAATATACCGCAGCACAGGTGATCCCGAATATCTGGCAGAGCAGTACCGCACCGCTGCTGCCGCGTGTGGAAAAAGAGATTTTCCCGATTGGCGGCGGAGTGGTTTTAGTGAATGCGGGTGAGAAAAAGACCGAGATCGTTGAATTTGAAAAGATCTGGGGCGGCTTTATTACTCTGCGTGTCAAGGCAGCCGGTCGTTTGAAACTGAGAGTGGAGTGCTTTGAGACCACCGAAAAAGGTACTGCAGAGGAATTTATCTTTGACAGCGATGATAACTATCGCGGTCTGCAGCTGCAAAGCGTCGGCGGTTATCGTCTGATCATCGAAAATGAGAGTGATACTCCGGCTGAGATCACCGCCAGTCTGACTGCTACGTATTATCCGATCCTGTTTGAAGGTAAGATTGTCACTTCCGATGCGGACTTAAACCGTGTACTGGAAGTATGCGCACACACCTTGAAGATCTGCCGTCAGATGATCCATCTTGACAGCACCCGCCATGTAGAGCCGCTTGCCTGCACCGGTGACTATTATATTGAGAGCCTGATGACCGCTTTCACCTACGGTGATATGGCACTTGCGGCATTTGATGTGCGCCGCACCGCAGAGCTGTTGCGCAATAATGACGGCAGAATGTTCCATACCACCTACAGTCTGATCTGGGTGCAGATGCTGTATGATGTTTATAACTTTATCGATGATGAAAGATTGCTTTATGACTGCGAGGATGCACTCACCCTGTTGATGGATCGATTCGAGACCTATCTTGGCGATAACGGTCTGATCGAAACGCCGCCGGATTATATGTTCATCGACTGGATCTATCTGGATGAGATTTCGCTGCATCATCCGCCGAAAGCACTCGGTCAGACCTGCTTGAATTTGTACTACTTCGGTGCGTTGAATACCGCTGTTAAGATCATGAACCGTATGGGTCAGACCGCTATGGCAGCGAAATATGAAAATGCGGCAAAATGTCTGAAAGAAGCGATTGTATCCAACCTTTACGATGCGGAAAAAGAGCTGTTCTTTGAAGGTCTGAATACCCCGACACCGAAAGAACTGATCGCATTCTTCATGCCGGAAAATGTCTCCAAACGCTACTATCGCTGCCATGCAAATATCCTTGCGGCGTACTTTGGCATCTTTGAAAAAGAGCGCTGTGTCAAACTTTTGGATCGCGTCATGACCGATGCTTCTTTAGGCGAATGTCAGCCGTATTTCAAACATTTCCTGCTTGAGGCTGTGGAAAGAAACGGACTGCGTGAAAAATACACCCTGCCGATCATCGAGGCATGG
>JBGUUN010000262.1:0-8014 GCA_045133555.1 Oscillospiraceae bacterium | reverse complement strand
TCGTGCTCTCCCTGACAGCTTGATTATTATAGCACATCCAATCCCCTTTGTCAATCCCTTTTTTCACGTTCTATGTTTTGGATAAATTTATCAATCAAAACCATAAAAGTTTTATTGTTTTACAACTGTAAATGATCAAAAAACGGGAGATCTTTCGATCTCCCGTTTGGAATTTCATGAAATGAAATTATTTCAGCTCAACTTTAGCGCCAGCTTCTTCTAATTTCTTCTTCAGCTCTTCAGCTTCAGCTTTCGGAGCCTGCTCTTTCAGAGTGGTCGGAGCGCCGTCAACAGCAGCTTTGGACTCTTTCAGGCCTAAACCGGTAGCGTCTTTAACAGCTTTGATAACAGCCATTTTGTTTGCACCAGCCTCAACCAGTACAACGTCAAACTCGGTTTTCTCTTCCTCTGCCGGAGCAGCAGCGCCAGCACCTGCAACCATTACCGGAGCAGCAGCGGATACGCCGAACTCTTCCTCGATTGCTTTAACAAGATCATTCAGCTCTAATACGGTCAGAGCTTTGATTTCTTCAATAAAATTCATGATTTTCTCAGAAGCCATTTTTTTATCCTCCAAATTAATTTTTTCAATTATGCAGACTGTTCTTCAGTCTGTTTCTCAGCGATTGCATTAAGAGCAACTGCCAGACCACGGATATTACCGGTGAGAACGCTAAGCAGCTGTGCAACAAGCTGTTCTTTGCTCGGTAATTTGCCCAGTGCGGTGATGCCTTCTGCATCCAGCACTTTGCCATCCAGGAAACCTGCTTTCAGATTAAATACATCTTTCAGGTTATCGGAATATTTTGCTGCGATTTTTGCTGCTACAACAGCGTCGTTTTCGCAGTACGCAATAGCGGTAGCGCCTTCCAGTACTTTGTTGAAAGAATCACCGTAACCTGCTTCTGCTAACGCAAATTTCAGGATAGAGTTTTTAACAACAGCGTACTCAACGCCAGCCTCACGCATTTCTTTACGCAGTTTGGTGTCGTCTGCAACGGTGATACCTTTGTAGTCGATCAGAACTGCACTCGGAACATTTTTCAATTTCTCAGCCAGAGCAGCAACCTGCTCTTTCTTCGAAGCTAAAACTTTCTCGCTTGGCAAACCTGTTCACCTCCGTAATTATTCGTCATTTCCGGACTTCAATACAAAAAAGCTCTTTTCCCGCACTACCGCAGAAAAAGAGCATGACATTTTTATCATACAATCTCCTCGGTAGGCTTATACATTACGCTTTTACAGCACCTACTGTCTTAAGAAATTCAACATTTGATATTATATCATGACCGCAATGCTTTGTCAATACCGTTTTTTAAATTCGGCGAATATCACAAAAACAAAAAGAATCTGTCAAATTCTTTCACAGCGGCAAGTCATACCAACAAAAAGTTCCCTGTCGCATTAGCGCCAAGGAACTCTTATGTTTGACATTCAGATCAATTATACACCGTATTTAGCAGTGGAAACTTTAACGCCCGGGCCCATGGTAGAGGTAACTACGCAGGATTTCAGGTACTGACCTTTAGCTGCAGCCGGTTTTGCTTTGATGATCGCCTGCATTAAGGTCTCTAAGTTTTCTGCTAATTTTTCCTGACCGAAGGATACTTTACCGATCGGGCAGTGGATGATGTTGGTCTTGTCCAGACGATACTCGATTTTACCAGCTTTTGCCTCAGATACTGCTTTAGCAACATCCGGAGTTACGGTACCAGCTTTCGGGGACGGCATTAAACCACGCGGACCTAAGATTTTACCAAGACGACCAACCAGACCCATCATATTCGGGGTAGCGATAACAACATCGAACTCCATCCAGCCTTCAGACTGAATTTTGGTTACCATATCAGCATCGCCTACGTAGTCAGCGCCAGCTGCTTTAGCAGCTTCCTGGTCTTCCGGTTTACAGATAACCAGAACACGAGCGGTTTTACCGGTGCCGTTCGGCAGAACTACCGCGCCACGAACCTGCTGGTCTGCATGACGGGAGTCAACGCCTAATCTAATGTGTGCTTCGACGGTCTCGTCGAATTTAGCTTTTGCAGTGTCGATCGCTAACTGCAGAGCATCAGCCATTTCATACTGTTTGCTGCGGTCGATCAGTTTAGCACTGTCAATATATTTCTTACCATGTTTCATGAAACAATACTCCTCCTCAAACGTGGTTGATAACGGATTTTTCCTCCCACCGGAGACGGTTAATCAACGACGACAACACCCATAGAACGTGCAGTACCAGCGATCATGCTCATAGCAGCCTCTAAGCTTGCTGCATTTAAATCCTGCATTTTGGTCTCTGCGATCTTCTGGATCTGCTCTTTGGTGATGTTTGCAACTTTCGTTTTGTTCGGTTTACCGGATGCGCTCTCAATACCGCAAGCTTTCTTGATCAGAACTGCTGCCGGCGGAGTCTTGGTAACGAAAGTGAAAGAACGGTCTGCGTAAACAGTGATGATTACCGGGATGATCAGACCGATATCGTTTTTAGTACGTTCATTGAATTCTTTGGTAAAGCCCATGATGTTAACACCATGCTGACCTAAAGCCGGACCGACTGGCGGAGCCGGGGTTGCTTTACCGGCCGGGATCTGAAGCTTAACGTAGCCTACTACCTTCTGAGCCATAATAAATGCACCTCCAAAATTTGTGGTAACTTCGCGGAATCCTTACACGGACTCCTCCCACCCGCCTATATTACCTAAACACAGGCGGTCGTATCATTGTTGCTTATTCAAATAAAGCAACCTGATCCAATCCAATTTCAATATTTGTATCTCTGCCCAACATATGAGCGGATACGGTTACAACGTTATTCTCAAGATCGATCTCGTGCACGACACCTACACTACCAACCAGAGAACCGCTGAGGATCCGTACATGATCGCCAACTTTGTAGCCAACAGACTTCTTGCCGACTTCCATGCCCATCTTCTTGACCTCTTCATCGGTCAGCGGGACAGGATCCGAACCCGGACCTACGAAACCGGTAACACCGCGGATATTGCGGACAACATACCAGGAATCATCGGTCAACACCATCTTAACGATGACATAGCCCGGGAAAATCTTTCTTTCGATTTTTTTGACTTTGCCGTTTACGATTTCCTCATCTGTTTCAACCGGAACGCTGACTTCCTGAATCAGGTCCTGCAGATTACGGTTCTCAACGACTTTTTTAATGTTTTCAGCAACCTTATTCTCATATCCGGAGTAGGTGTGAATAACATACCACTTTGATGCTTCTGCCATACTTTACCCTTCCTCTCTTCAAATCAAACAAGGTTTCATCAGAACATCAGATTGAACAGCTGGAGCAGCAGCCAATCCATCGGCCAGAGAACAACGCCGCAGAGAGCGATAACGATCAACACGATTCCGGTGTTGTTGATGACCTGTTTTTTGCTCGGCCATACAATCTTTTTCGCTTCACTCTTCATCTCCTTGAAGAATCTTGCAGCCTTCTGGAAGATGTTGGTTTTCTCTTTGTTTGCGTTTTTCTTTTCAGCCTGTTTTGCTTTTGCCATTGCTGCAGCCTTCTGGAAAGCGGATTTCTTTTCCGGTGCTTTCGCCGGAGTCTCTTTTTTGCTCATAGCTTAGCAACCGCCTCCGTTAATTACTTGGTTTCTTTGTGCGTAGTGTGTTTACGGCAGAAACGGCAGTACTTACTCATTTCCAGTCTGTCTGGATCGTTCTTTTTGTTTTTCTTTGTGTCGTAATTACGCTGTTTGCACTCTGTGCAAGCTAAAGTAATTTTAACCCTCATACCGGCACCTCCTGCTAAATGGGATTAATTTTGCCTCCCTCTTGAATGGTTCGGCCAATGGTATGCCCCCATCTCTCGAAAAAGGGCATAAAAAATAAACCTACTCGAGGTAATACCAATAATATCATAATGGGGAGATAAAGTCAAGCCTTTTTTTCAATTTCGGAATTTTGCTGTCTGTCACAATCAGCCCGTGAAATTTTTATCTATTCTGCCAATAATTCACCCAATATTGATTTTCTAAAAATTTTTTATCGCTTTCCCCTTGACAAAACAAAGAAGTTATAGTATAATAATTAAGCCTTGAGAGTTTGAATATGTGCCAATAGCTCAGTAGGATAGAGCGGTCGCCTCCTAAGCGACAGGCCGGAGGTTCGAATCCTCTTTGGCACGCCATAAGTATATGAAGGTGTAGCTCAGCTGGTTAGAGTACCTGCTTGACATGCAGGGGGTCGGTGGTTCAAGTCCACTCATCTTCACCACCACAAGATAGCAGATACGGTCTAGACGTATCTGCTTTTTTGCTTATAAGGAGTTTCCATGACAAACCACAGACCCATCAGACAGATCCGCAACCGACATCCGGATCATTACCTTATCCCTACCCCATCCGCCAGAGATATCTTCTGGATGCAGCAGGCACTCGCTTTGGCTGCCGCTGCGGGAGCGGATGATGAGGTCCCCATCGGCGCTGTTGTCGTCAAAGATCACCGTGTCATCGGCGTCGGACGCAACCGCCGTGAAAAAGGAAAGAATGCGCTTGCACACGCCGAGATCGAAGCCATCGATCAGGCTTGTAAAACATTGGGAAGTTGGCGTCTGCACGGCTGTACTCTCTATGTGACCTTAGAGCCCTGTCCGATGTGCATGGGCGCGATCATCAATGCAAGGGTCGACCGCGTCGTATACGGCGCCAAAGACGCTAAGGCGGGCTGCTGCGGCTCCTTACTCAACTTAAACGATTTCGCATTCAACCATCACCCGGTTATTACGCAAGAGGTCTGTCAAACCGAATGCGCCGACATTCTCTCATTGTTTTTTGCTAAACTCAGAATGCGCCGCAAAAAGAAATAAAAGTTGAAAATATCCACTGGATCCGCATAAGATACCAGTACTTGTTGAAAACCGTGTTGAAACTGTTAAAACGCTGCATTTATGCGAAATCAACGCTATATCTTGTTGAAACCTTTGTTAAATCGGTTAAAAATCACGATATTTTGTTCCCGAATACGACAAAACACGGTTTTCTCCGATCGAATTAAACATTTTCACCCGACAAATTCCACATACTGCATTGACATCAAACGCTTTCAACATCCGGTTGAAATCACTATCCTATGAAAGGACGAAACGCTATATGTCCGCTATATTTGAATCCATCCGTTCTGCAGGCGATCGCACCTGGCTTGAGATCGACCTTGATGCATTAAAAGAAAATACCGCGCAGATCCGTGCGCTCCTGCCAAAAAATCATCGCTTGATCGCCACCGTCAAAGCCAACGCATACGGTCACGGTGATCATCGCATCGCCGCCGAACTGCAGAAAAACGGGATCGATTTCTTCGGTGTTTCCAATCTGGAGGAAGCCATCGGTCTGCGTGACTGCGGTATCACCGGCGAGATTTTGATCCTCGGATATACCGCCGCGCAAAACGCCAAGCTTCTTGCCAAATATAATATCATCCAGACCATCTATTCTTTGGAAGGTGCAAAACAGCTTTCCGATATCTGCACCGAAAAAGACCTCACGGTACGTGTCCATTTCAAATTGGATACCGGTATGGGACGTATCGGCTTTGTCTATGATGATCCGAATCTGGTAAACGAGCTTTCCAAAGCCGCTGCATTGCCGCATCTGCAGGCGGAAGGCATCTTTACCCACCTTTCCAGCGCCGATATGAGCGACCCGGATTCCACCGCATACACAAAAGCACAGCTGCAGCGCTTTGACGAAATCGTAAAAAAACTGCGTAAGGACGGATATGCTCTTCCGATCGCACATATTCAAAACAGTGCGGGCATCCTGCAGCAGCTTTCTTCCGATTTTGAAGCGTCGCGTGCCGGTATCATCCTTTACGGTATGTATCCGAGCGACGAAATCACAAAACGTATCCCGCTCAAACCGCTGATGTCCTGGAAAGCGGTCATTTCCTATGTCAAAGAGCTTCCTGCAGGTCATTCGGTCAGTTACGGCCGCCGCTTTACCTCTGATAAACCGATGCGCGTCGCAACTGTCCCGGTCGGTTACGCAGACGGATATTTCCGCAGTCTTTCTTCCAGAGGATATTGTATCGTGCACGGTGTCCGCTGCCCGATCATCGGTAATATCTGCATGGACCAGATGATGCTGGATGTCACCGAAGTCCCACAGGCAAAGATGGGCGATATCATCACCGTCATGGGCAAAGAAGGCGACGTTTCCGTCACCGCAGAAGATCTTGCAGCCCTCTGCGGCACCATCAACTACGAGATCACCTGTAATCCAAGCCGCCGCGTGCCGCGTGTTTACCTGCAAAACGGCAGTATCATCGCCATTGAAAATGATGCCCGGATCTGTGCAGAGTATGCAGCCCAAAAATCGCTTTGAAAAATTCAGGAAAACCCGTAAAACCAGTTGAAAAAAATAAAATTTTGTAGTACAATAAGAGTGGACGGAAACGGCATTTCGCCGTTCTCCGAAATATTCAAAAAATAAGGGGAGTAGAACACATTATGATTATTAAAAACGGTAAAGTTCTGGACAAATCTTTCCACTTTGTCGATGCTGATGTCTTAGTAAAAGACGGCAAAATCGTAAAAATCGGTAAAGTATGCACCTGCGGCGAAGAAGAAGTTATCGATGCAGCAGGCAAATATGTTATCCCGGGTCTGGTAGACATCCACACCCACGGCTGCGGCGGCGTTGACGCTTGCAACAGCAACAAAGAGATCATCGATACTCTGTCCTATACCCAGGGTAAAGCAGGTATCACCTCTTTCTGTCCGACCACTATGACCATTCCGGAAGAAGAACTGCTCGCAACCATGAAAACCATCGGCGATTACAAAAAAGCTGGTAACCCGGCTGGTGCTGATGTAGCAGGTATCTATATGGAAGGTCCGTTCATCGATGAGGCTAAAAAAGGTGCTCAGCGTGCAGACTGCATCAAAGCTCCGACCGTAGAGTTCTTTGATAAAATGAACGAAGCAAGCGGCAACATCATCAAAGTTGTTACCGTTGCTCCGGAAAAAGAAGGCGCTTTAGAGTTCATCTCCGCTGTAAAAGACCGCGTTAAAGTTTCCATCGCTCACACTTCCTGTGACTATGACTGCGCAATGGATGCAATCCATGCAGGTGCAGGCCACATCACCCATCTGTACAATGCAATGGCTGGTTTAACCCACAGAGCTCCGGGCGTTGTCGGTGCTGCTGCTAACACCAATGTTGTTACCGAGCTGATCTGCGACGGTATTCACATTCATCCGGCAGTAATCCGCTTAACCTTCAAAGTTATGGAAGGCCGCGTAAACCTGATCTCCGACTCTATGGAAGCTACCGGTATGCCGAACGGCGAATACCAGCTCGGCGGCCAGAAAGTATTCGTAAAAGATAAAAAAGCTACCTTAGCAGACGGTACCATCGCAGGTTCCTCCACCAACTTAATGGACTGCATGAGAAACGTTGTTAAATTCGGTATTCCGCTGCCGGAAGCTATCAAATCCGCTACCCTGATCCCGGCTACCGAGATCGGCATGCAGGATAAGATCGGTAAGATCGACATCGGCAACGATGCAGACATCCTGGTACTGGATAACGATCTGGAGATCGATACCATCATCATGAAGGGTAAAGTTAAAACCTTCTGATTTTTCAAACCGCATTTGAAAAGATAGTGACAACGAGGTTTTCTGCACAGCGGGAAATCTCGTTGTTTTCTTATTGCTCTAAAAGAAAGGATTTACCCGCACCATGAAAACCGTTATCAAACCGATCGCTCCGATCTATTCGGACGCAGATCTCACCTCCGAACTCGCCGACGAAATGATCTACGGCGCGACCGCTGTCGTTTTGGAAGAGAAAGATGACTTCTATAAAGTAGAAACTTACTACGGATATACCGGCTATGTCACCAAGGATTGCTTTATCGACACTCCGTCCGATTGGAATCCGGCTTACATCACCACTTCTTCCGTACTGGATATCATGCCGACTCCGGAATACCGCAAACAGCCGATCATCTCCCTGCCGCGCGGCTGCTTCCTTGAGGTCGA
>JBGUUN010000261.1:0-1844 GCA_045133555.1 Oscillospiraceae bacterium | reverse complement strand
GCTATGCCACCGGAGGCACTCAGGTTAGCGGTTTGCCATCAGTTTAACCATAACTGCTTTCTGTGCGTGCAGACGGTTTTCAGCTTCCTCGAAGATCTCATTCGCATGTGCCTCAAATACATCGGCGGTGATCTCCTCGCCGCGGTGTGCCGGTAAGCAATGCTGAACCATAGCACCCGGATTAGCCAGCGCCATCAGCTCATCGTTGATCTGATATACGCCTGCAAATACCTTCTCTCTGATCTCCTTCTCACCCTCCTGACCCATGGAAGCCCAAACGTCGGTGACCATAACATCAGCACCTTTTGCAGCTTCTTTCGGATCGGTGGTGAGTAAGAACTTATCACCGTACTGTTTTGCGAACTCTAAAACATCTGCTGCCGGCTCATAGCCTTTCGGGCAAGCGATGTGGACATTCATGCCAACGGTGAGCATACCTACGATGTAGGAGTTTGCCATGTTGTTGCCGTCACCGATATAGCAGAAGGTCAAATCCTCTAAATTGCCTTTGAATTCACGGATGGTCATCAGATCCGCTAAGATCTGGCACGGATGTGCATAGTCGGTCAGACCGTTGATGATCGGAATGCTGCCGTATTCTGCGAGTTTATTGACCTCATCCTGCTCGAAGGTACGGATCATGATACCGTCACAGAATCTGGAGAGAACTCTTGCGGTGTCCTCTACCGGCTCGCCGCGGCCGATCTGCAGGTCACGGGAGCTTAAGAACATTGCGTGACCGCCGAGCTGGTACATACCAACCTCAAAGGATACACGGGTACGGGTGGAGGATTTCTGGAAGATCATGCCCAGCGTTTTGCCCTCTAAGTGTTTGTGCGGAATACCGTGTTTCTGCTCGTATTTTAACTGATCTGCCAAAGCTAAGATATCTAAGATCTCCTCTTTGCTCAGATCACTCATTTTCAGTAAATGTTTCATTGAAATCCCTCTCTTATTCGGAAATGACTTGTTTTAAGATCGCAAGACCGCGTCTTAACTCGTCCTGCGTGATGGTCAGCGGCGGCAGCAGACGTACCTTGTCTTTTGCGGTCAATACCATCAAGCCGCGCTGCAAACATGCATTTTTGACGTCGGCTGCTTTTTTGTTTTTGAGTTTAATGCCGATCATTAAGCCCATACCGTCGATCGAAGCGATCTCGTCGCATTCGATCAGGGTATCTCTGATCTGCATTCCCTTATCCGCAACGCCCTGCAGCAGATCGTCGGTCATGACATCCAAAACGACCTTTGCACCTGCGCATGCAATCGGGTTGCCGCCGAAGGTGGAACCGTGATCACCGTATTTTAACAGGTCACATTTCTCGTTGACCATAACCGCACCGATCGGTAAACCGCCGCCCAAGCCTTTTGCCAGAGTGGTGATATCCGGTTTGACATCAAACTGCTCGCTTGCAAGCAGCGTACCGGTACGTCCGATACCGGTCTGTACCTCATCGGCGATCATTAAGATATCTTTTTCTTCACAGACGGCTTTGATCGCATCCACAAATGCGCGATCCAGCGGAACAACGCCGCCCTCACCCTGCACGAATTCAAACATAATGCCGCATACGGTTTCATCGATCTTGGATTTCAAATCCTCGATGTCGTTTGCGATCACATAGTCAAAGCCTGCGGTCAGCGGCATGAATTTTGCATGGAACACATCCTGACCGGTCGCAGCCAGGGTGGTTACGGTTCTCCCGTGGAAGGAATTGACCAAGGTTAAGATCTTATTGCAGTTTTCGCCATGTTTTTCCATACCGTACTGACGTGCGATCTTGATCGCACCTTCGTTTGCCTCCGCACCGGAGTTGGAGAAGAACACGCGTTTATAGCCGGTG
>JBGUUN010000260.1:0-2644 GCA_045133555.1 Oscillospiraceae bacterium | reverse complement strand
TTCGCCGCTTAAATCAGACTTACCGTTTTCAATTTTACTGTATTGCTGTTGTGTAGTACCAATAACGCCGGCGATGGTTTTTTGACTTAAATCGTTGTCTTCTCTTAAATCTTTTATTCGGTACATTTTATTACTCCATGTTTTTTTATATATTGTACCTTACAATTAAAAGATGTATTGACATTTACGTCTAAAAGTTGTATAATAACCGTGTACTACTTTTAGATGTAAACCGAGAGGCGCATGATATGAATTTAGAACAAAAAATATATGAGGAACGTGGGAACTTTCTTGAAAATCTTAGTTACCTCCGTCACAAATATGGGTATACTCAAAAGCAAATGGCGAATCTGCTCGGTATCAGCATTTCGTCATGGCGTATGATGGAAAGAGGGATTTTGCCGCCGCGTTTATCTGCCAAGGTCATTCTTTGTGCAGCGGATATGTTCGGGACTCCTGCAACAAAACTGTTTTCAGAAAAAATAAGAGGTTGCTGCAAGAATTAACTTGCAACAACCTCGTTGTAATATATTTGAAGTTTACTGCTTCTTCGGCAGCTTCAGAGAAAACGCCTTGACAAGAACGTCAAGCGCATAAACCATACCGATGATGGCTGCGATGACGATGAAGATCGCCAGCATACCGACACCCATATAGTAAAGGTTGGAGACAAAGTTTGCGGGATTAAAGGAGAATGCGGATTCCGCGGCTGCAACCGTGGTGACGACCTCACCGTCGATGCCGCCGATGGCTTCAATGGCATCGGTAACAGCATCTGTGACAGCTTCGGTGGTATTCATAAACAGATTCTTAAAAAACATGGTACTACCTCCCGATTAACCCATAAAGAAGTTCAGGATCAGACCGCCTGCGATGACGGATGCGATCTGACCGGAGACGTTGACACCGATGGAGTGCATGAGCAGGAAGTTCTGCGGATCTTCCTCCAGACCCATCTTGTGAACGATACGGCCGGACATCGGGAATGCGGAGATACCTGCCGCACCGATCATCGGGTTGATCTTCTTCTTCATGAACAGGTTGAGGAACTTTGCGAACAGGACACCGCCTGCCGTATCAAAGATGAACGCGAACAGACCCAGACCCAGGATGAGCAGGGTGTTGACGTTGAGGAACTTGTCAGCGGACATCTGGGATGCAATCGTAATACCGAGGAAGATCGTGATAAGGTTTGCAAGGACCTTCTGTGCGGTTTCGGACAGAGAGTTGAGAACGCCGCATTCACGGATTAGGTTACCGAACATCAGGAAGCCGACGAGCGCAACGGATGCGGGTGCGACGATACCTGCGATAACGGTGATGATGATCGGGAACAGGATACGGGTCGTCTTGGAAACTTCCTTTGCCTCGTAGGGCATACGGATCTGGCGTTCCTTCTTGGTGGTCAGCAGCTTGATGACCGGCGGCTGAATGATCGGCACGAGTGCCATGTAGGAATAAGCCGCAACCATGATGGGAGCGAGGAACTGGGAGTTGAGCTTGTTTGCAACGACAATCGCGGTGGGACCGTCGGCAGCACCGATGATGGCGATGGATGCCGCGTCGTTGATGTCAAAGAAGATGGATGCCAGACACAGCGTGAAGAAAATACCGAACTGTGCCGCCGCACCGAAGATCATCAGCTTGGGATTGGACAGCAGCGGACCGAAGTCGATCATCGCGCCGATACCGATGAACAGAATGAGCGGGAAAAGTTCGTTTGAAATGCCGGCATCAAACAGAACGGACAGCGCGCCGGGCTCGGCAACACCGTTGTGGATCTGCGTGATCGCGCCGGAGTTGGGCAGGTTGACGAGGATCGTACCAAAGCCGATGGGGAGAAGCAGGGTCGGTTCCATATCCTTCTTGATCGCAAGATAGATCAGAATGCCGCCGATCGCCCACATGACGAGATACCGCCAGTCCATCTGTAAAAGGTTTTCATACAGGATTTCCATGGGTGAAATATTCCTTTCTTTTCAATGTCTCACGCAGTCAGATGACGGCGTTTTTGTATAAGTAAAACGCATCTGTGTTCCCGGAATCTTCTTTTCAAAGGCTCCTTTTTTCAAACCAAAATGCGACTGTAATATTATAACATATTTCATGGGAAATACAAGTATTTTCACGGATAATTAACAGTTTATTCATATCTATACAAAGCCAACCCCCTTGCATTTTTCCCGCATCTGCGGTATAATATTGTCACACACCAAACAGACACGTCAGCGGAAGCGGGTATATGCCCACATTCCGCCTTTTGTCGTCTGCAAACAAAGAAACAGATAAAGGAAACAAACACATGGCAGATATTTTTGATCTCTTTAAGAAAATCGAATCCGCGCCCGCATCGAAGTCCGGTCAGGTATCATGGCTGATCGTAGGTCTGGGCAACCACGGCACGGAATACGTCCGCACGCGCCACAATGTCGGCTTTGCGGCAATTGATGCACTGGCACTGTCCATCGGATGCAAGATCGACCGCGCAAAGTATCACGCACTCATCGGTGAGGGTGTCATTGATGGTCAGCGCGTCATTCTGATGAAGCCGCAGACCTACATGAATGCATCGGGCAAAGCAGTTGCGGAAGCGGCGAACTTCTACAAGCTCGATGCGGCGCATATTCTTGTCTACTCCGATGAT
>JBGUUN010000259.1:0-2115 GCA_045133555.1 Oscillospiraceae bacterium | reverse complement strand
GTTGTTAAACCCATGCCCGCAGCATATCCTCAGGGCGGTGAGAAAGTTCTTATTTACAACACCACCGGCAAAACCGTTCCGGAAGGCAAACTCCCGCTTGATGTCGGCTGCATTGTTATGAACGTAACCACTCTTGCATGCATCGCAGAATATGTCAGAACCGGTATGCCTCTCGTAGAGAAATGCCTTACCGTTGACGGTTCCGCTGTTGCAACTCCCAAAAACGTAATCGCACCCATCGGTACCTCCATGAAAGACGTATTCGATTTCTGCGGCGGCTTCAAAGAAGAACCCAGAAAAGTTATGTATGGCGGCCCGATGATGGGTATTGCAGTTCCCACCCTTGATGAGCCCATCCTCAAGAACACCAACGCAATCCTTGCCTTCAACGACAAAGATGCAACTCTTCCGGACGAAACTCCCTGCATCCACTGCGGCAACTGCATCAACCACTGCCCGCTCAACCTTAACCCGCCCGCAATTGCAAAAGCTCTTGCTTCCGGCGACGGCGCAGAAATTGCAAAAACCAAAGTTAACATCTGCATGGAATGCGGCGCATGCGTTTTCGTTTGCCCTGCACACCGCTTGATCGTTCACAGAAACAAACTTGCAAAGGCAGAGCTCCGCGCTTACCAGACCAAGCTTGCTGAACAGAAAAAGAAAGAGGAGGAAAATAAATAATGGAAAATAATCTTATTGTTTCCGTATCTCCTCATGTTCACGGAAAAAGAACCACTTCCAACGTTATGCTTGACGTTGTAATCGCACTTCTTCCTGCTGCAATCGCAGGCGTTGTGATCTTCGGAATCAATGCAGCAATCCTCTGCGCAGTCTGCGTAGCTTCCTGCGTTGTTTTTGAATTCCTTTTCACCAAACTCTGCCACCGCCGCACCACCGTCGGCGACTTCTCCGCAGTAGTTACCGGTCTTCTTCTTGCAATGAACGTTCCCGCAGCCCTTCCTATCTGGCAGGCAGTTGTCGGTTCTTTCATCGCAATTGTAATCGTAAAATGCCTCTTCGGCGGACTTGGCTGCAACTTTGCAAACCCTGCAATCACCGCCCGTGTTGTAATGCTCATCGCATTCACCGGCACCATGGCAGCAGCTGTTCCTCCTATGGCAATTGCAGAAACCGTTGACGTTGCAACATATGCAACTCCCCTTTCCGTACTTCCGGGCGGAACTCTTCCCGAAGCAACCCTTATGGATATGTTCCTTGGCGTACGCGGCGGTGCTCTTGGCGAAACTTCCGCAGCAGCACTTCTTCTCGGTTTCGTTTACCTTCTCGTTCGCAAAGTAATCACCTGGCATACTCCGGTCGTTTTCATCGGCGCTGTTTTTGCTCTTGCATTCGCAATCACCGGCGACGTAACCACCGCTCTTTACTACACTCTTTCCGGCGGTACTTTCATCGGTGCTATCTTCATGGCAACCGACTATGTAACTTCTCCTTCCACCGCAAAAGGCAAAATCGTCTTTGCTCTCGGATGCGCAGTTATCACCACCCTTATCCGTTTCTTCGGAAGCTATCCGGAAGGCGTTTCCTTCTCTATCCTTTTCATGAATATCCTTAATCCTTATATTGATAAATGGACCATGAAAAAACCGTTCGGAGGTGTTAAAGCATGAAAGAAAACATTAAAAGCGTAGTCGTTCTGACTGCTATCTGCCTTGTTGTTGCGGTTCTTCTTGCTTATACCAACTCCATCACTGCTCCTATCATTGAAGCAAACAAAGCTGCTAAAGCAAGCGGTTCCCTTCTCGAGGTTATGCCCGAAGCAACCGGTTTTGAAAACATCACCGAAACTCTCGCAAACCTTCCCGCAACCGTTAAAGAAGTACATAAAGAAGCTTCCGGTCTCGGCCACGTTATGATCCTCGGCACCACCACCCAGTTCTCTTCCGACGAAATGGGCATCACCGTTGCAATCGGCGCAGACGGCAAGATCTCCAATGTTCTTCTTACCGGATACTATGAATCCAAAGACTTCGGCGCAGATTATCCTGCAACCTATATCGGTCAGGACTCTGCTCTCGGCGGCGTTGATACCGTTGCAGGAACCACCTTCTCCTCCACCGCATTCAAAGACGCCATCACCGATGCATTCAACGTTCT
>JBGUUN010000258.1:0-1571 GCA_045133555.1 Oscillospiraceae bacterium | reverse complement strand
TGATTACGAAAATGAGAATTATACCGCGATCAAACTGCATTGGGATGATACAAAACAGACCTTGGCAGTTACTCCGCTGCACGGTGTGTTTGAAAACCGTAAGTTGAAATTGCGTGTCGGTGCATCCGAAATCTGCTGTGAACTGGATGCAATCAGCGGCAAGGACATTAAAATCGGTTAAAACATATTGAAAAAACAAGCCGACCTATGGTGATCATAGGTCGGTTTTTTGTTGGTTTTTATTTTTGCATTTCTTTGACCGGGAAGTAATACAGCTCTCCGGTTTCATCTGTTGCTGCCTCCATAAAGGTCATGCTGCCGGCATATCTGCCCGGAAGATGATTTTCGAATCCGGTGAAGATGATGCGGTCATTCCAGATAGCCGCTTTCGGTACGTTGCGGCAAGGAATGATCTGTTCTTTCGGGATCTTCCAATCCGAGAACGGTTTGTCCGAATACAGGTAATGTGCTCTGCCGCCAAGACTGAAGATCAGGTAATATCTTCCGCGGTAGCAAAAATAGTCGGAGCATTCCGGCTCGGAGGCATCGGCTGCGGTGTAGATCGTTCCTTGTTCTTCCCAAGTTTCACCGTCTTTCGAGGTCAGATGTACCAGACAGCCTTTGTTTGCTTTACGCAAGGTCGTGGTGACAAACATATGCAATACACCGTCACTGTCAAGTATGACCTTTGGATCACGTGCGGATTCTCCGGTATAGGCATCGCTTAAGGTAAAGCTGAAATTACCGTCTTTTTGGTAATGATAACCGTCAGTTGAAACCGAGCGTTTGATCGGAGCGGATGTGCCGTCTGCCATGCGGACGGTGTAGTAAAGCTGATGGATACCGTTTAAGCAGATCCAGCTGCCGGTGCAGATCGAACCTTCGAGCGGATCGTCGATCGCAACCGCCATCGGATGGATATCCCAATGGATGAGGTCTGTGGTGGAGATGTGCTCCCACTGATGCGCACCTTTGTACCATTTGGAAGAATGATGGTGACGGTCTTTTAAGTAGAGTACATGATAACGCCCGTTATCTGTGTATGGCATACAGTCACCGACAAAAATGCCGTTGCCCGGATACCATCCTTCCGCATCGGTAAAGCTGCCGCAGAAGGAATCCTTTTGCTCTTTGGGTGAAAGTTCACCGAAAGTAAGTTCGGTATGACATTCGGTCAGTACTGCATCTGCAAACAATGCATCGCCAAACGGCCATTCTTCATCCATGATGCTGCCGTTTACATATAATTCCAGGCGGTAAGGGAGAATAGCGAGCATCACGGTGTCTCCGCTATCGGCTTTTGCCTGCAGCTGCAGCGGTGCTTCGTTTGCGGTGTAGTATGCAAAAATTTTTACGGTACCGTCGGAGAAATATCCGTCCAGCGCGGGACGATCATCCTTGCGATAGAGAAATTGTGTTGAATCTGCGGCGACGGTGAAAGAAAGGATACGGTTATTCATGTCATTCATCCTTTCGTATAGTCGATACAATGCGAGAGTGCGGTAAAGTTATCGGCAAGCAGTGCAGACCGTGCAGCAAACATAGAAGCACCGTGTGCGGCTTCCTCGGTG
>JBGUUN010000257.1:0-8166 GCA_045133555.1 Oscillospiraceae bacterium | reverse complement strand
ATTATTCGCATTTTGTCCCAAACTAACATACCGCGGCATAGCGATCTCATTCTCATATACGCAGACGTAGTATCGGTTATTATAATCCACGATACCGCCGTTATGGCTCATTTCATCGGTCAATGGCACACCGGATTCTAAATACACCATCGAGATCGGTACCAAAACCGCATTCGTACAGATCGGTAACTTGAGGGAAAATTTCGGTTTGAACTTCGCCGAAGAAATATTCTGTGTACCGCATACTTTTTCAAGGACCTCATCGGTCAAAGCACCCTTTGCTAAGAATGCTGTGTCGGAATTTCCATCCGCAACGCCGGCCTGCGCACGCTGCGACAGATTGGAGATCGCCTGCACGGTCTTTTCTGCATCATAGCAGCCGATGGGATACTCACCCTGCGCATAATAAATACAATCTCTTTTCGTGACGATCGAAAACAAAGCTTCATTTGTATTGACGGTTGGGGTCTCAGTCATGGTCAAACGGCGGTTTGCTATGTAGAGATAACCTTCCCTGTCGGCACAAATGGAGGTCGCCTGTGCGTTTTGACGCATCTCATCGATCTCGTCTTTTAACGGTACGGTCTCCGTCTGATAGCGGTACAGATATTCTTCATAGTCCAGTCTGAGCTTCTGCAGTTCCAGTAAAGCAATATCCTTTGAAGTTCCTTCTGTCACTGCCACGGCATCCTCTTTATTTTGGATCTGCTGTTCATACAGTTCGCATTGATTCTTATGACTTTCCACCTTACGCTGATAGGAAAGTTCCTTTTCTTTAAGTGTGATGGTATCAATGTTGCTTTTGAGCGTCACCACCACATCGCCCGGATAGACATACAGCGCATCGGTAAAACCAATCAGCTCGGTCTGCGGACCTTCCCAATAGGTGGTATACAGACCGGTGAACAAATAAGAGCGCACATTGACATTCGGCACCGACAGCATAAGATCAGATTGCGTTACCTCGGTGGTACGCACCGAAGCAAGCTGTGTCTGCACATCGGTGATCTTAACCTGACCGGCATAAGAATCAACGGATTCATTTTCCGAACCGTTGACACCAAGTACACAACTGCAAGTCAATATTACTGCCAAAAGGAGCGATATGATCTTTCGTTTAACCGACATAGACAACATCTCCTTCCTCAAGACCGGATGCTATGATCGCTTCGGTCGCGGTAAATTCCTGTACCTTGACATACTGTGTATATTTCTTACCGTCGCGCTGCAGGTAAACCGAATAAGTTCCCTCATCCTTCCTCACCGCCTGATACGGTACGGTTAATGCATTTTGATAGGTTCCGGTGTACAGATAAAGCGAAACGATTGCACCGGCGGTATCCTGCGGCACTTCACCGGTAAAGACAAAATCGGTATAGACGCTCTTGCCCTGCTGCTGCAGACGTACGATCTCGGCATCTGACTGTATAACCGGCTGCAGCGGATATTCCATGCCGTTGATATGAACTGCAAAGCGCTGATATTTTGAAAGTTTCTGTTCGGACATATAACCGGTACGCACCGAAACATCCGAAAAATCGGTTAAAATCACTGCCGTGCTATTCTCCGAAAGATATACCTTTCCGGCAGAAGTATCCGGCAGATAGGTCACTACACCGTCAAACGGTGCATAGATCCTGCTGTTTTCGATCTGCAGGGCAGTGTCCTCCAACTGCTGTTTCAATTCCTGCTCACGGATCATCGCCTGCTCAGAGTGATGACGCATCGCCAGCTCTGCCGCCTCAATATCCATCGACAGTTGAGCAATATACTGCGCATCCGCACCTTCTTCTTTTGCCAGCTGAATCTGCAATTTGGCGATCTCAAGGTCCAATGCAAGCTGTTTTGCCTCAAACGAATGGACGGTCTTAAGCTGCTCAAGCGACTGTGCCAATGCATCGTAGCGTGTCTGCTGTGCTGTGATATCCAGTTGAAGCAGCAATTCGCCTTTCTTTACGGAATCACCAATCGCAACGGCGGTATTGCCAAGATGACCGCTTTCTTGAAAATGCATGGATTCGGTACGGTAATGAACGGCAGCAGAGGTATCGACATAGAACACCTCTACATCCTTTGCCGTTACGGTATACGTATTCTCCCGATATTCGACCGGATCGAGTAGGGTCACGGTCGATACATCGCTATCCGGCTTGCCGCATCCGCAAAGCAGCATGGCTGCAGCCACTCCGATCGCCGCAAAGCGTACAAACTTGTTACACAACGACATCTTCCCCCTCCTCTAATCCATCTGTGATCTCGGCACGGATGCCGGAGATCAATCCGACCGTTACATTGCGTGACTCCGCAAGACCGTTTTCATCTACTACATAGACGTAATAGCCATGCTCATTTTCAAACAATGCCGCTGTACGGATATACAGCGTATCTTCATGCACCTCACCCGGAATGGTGACCTTTGCAGACGCACGATTGGTAAAGCCCATATCCTCCTGCTGCGGCACCAAGCTATCGGTTAGTAGTGCACCTTCTTCCGCTTCGACAGCAACCAAGCTTATAAAACCGCCATTCTGCATCTCGCCTTCATAGACAGATCCTACCGCAAAAACAGCCTCGTCTGCGGTAAAAACAATATTTTCCGTTGCTTCGATCCGCAGTAACGGCTGATTCGTATTCAGCGTATCGCCTGCGAGTACATTCATGATATAGGATACAACACCGTCCATCGGTGCATAGATCTGACGGCCGTGCAGTTTTTCATTAACCTCATCCAATCGCAGCTGCAGAATGGTCATCTCATCTGCGATCACAACAAGACGCTGTTCATACTGTTTTAAGGTGCTTTCCTTTGCCGTTTGCAGTGCATCGTATTCGATCTTCAGCACAGACAATTCCTCTTGATCCGCTTGCTGCTGCCGGGACAGATTATGTTTCAGCTTGAGATCATAGGTTTTTACTTCCAGATCACGCTGTTCGCAGATCTGTTTTTTCTGCAGTGCCAGATCGGACATGGATTTTTCATAGGAAGCTGCGGTATCTAAAAGTTCGGTGCAGTCAAGCTGTGCAAGCAGATCACCTTTCTTGACCGAATCGCCTTTTTTGACAAATATATCCTGCAGGACACCTTCCTCACCAAAGGTAAGGCTTTCCACGGTGTCCGGTCGGTAAGTGACCTGTTTGACGATCGAAGTATCGACCGTTCCGCGCTGTACCTTTACGGTTTCATAGCTTGGCAGATACGCTTCATTGAGCAGCGGCTTTACCGCAATCTCCTCCTCGGTCGGCAGGATCGAACATCCGCCGAGCAGCAGCATTGCCGCCAATGCCGATACCAAACGTCCGCCTTGCTGTTTTATTCCTTTCATGATCTTCCTCATTTCATTTCAATTTAGTAAATATGCAAAAATACAACTTATTTATCCACATTATACCAAATCAGTCGCTATATGTCAATTTAAGCGCAAAAAGAAAAGGTACGAAGGAGAATCTCCCTCGTACCTTTTTATCATTCTAACATAAATGCTTTGATATCCACAAATTCACCGTCGGCTTCGAAGTAAGAAACCGTGACATCATCACCGATATCGGCAAGGATCAGGGTTTCAAACGCATCTACCGAAGCCTTGTAGTACTGTTTGGAGGAATCGATCTGCAGATAATACCAGGTAGTACCGTCGATCATCGCACTGCGCAGATCGGTCAGCTTACCGCTTAAGATCACAGCCTCGGTAAGATCCTCCTCATTTTCAGAAGCATCAATGCCCATTAAAGAGATATACTCATTCATACATTCTTCCAGAGTGGACTGCACCGAAACATACTGATATTTCTCTACATTGACCAGACCGTACATCTTGACCAGACCTGCGGCATCTTTGAGTGCCATATAATAGGTCGGCTCACCGTTGATGTTGACAAGCAGCGGGAAGGTCGCATTATAATTCAGATGCTGTACCTGACCCTCGGCGCTTGCCATTGCAGAATATTCTTCCGCACCTGCCAAGGTATACTGTACCGTTTCTTTAGTACGCTGGTTTACGAAGATGAAACCGATATTGGATTCATCATCTGCAATAGAGGTGACACCGGAATATACATAAATATCGGTACCGATCGCGATGTAGTTATAACCTGCGGTGGTCTGCACCACACCGATCTGATTGATGATGCTGTTCCAATAACCGTTTTGATAAGCACCGTAGTAGTCATACTGAGTCAGGATCAAATCTGCAGGATACACACGGTCTACCCAATCCGGAACCGAACCGATCGGATAATCCTTAACCTCACCGGTAACCGCATCGCAAATCAGAACACCTGCTACATCTCTGCCGCCAAACCAGCCTGCACGGAAGGTATAATATGCGGTGACCCAATACGGATGATGTTCTTCATCCAGTTCAAACACGCTGTCGCCAAGGATCTTGGTCGGTGCGGCAAAACGCAGATGACGGGTCAGATTTTCATTGAAGTATGCGCTGTGGGAATAACGGATTCCTTCCTCCGTCCGGATCAAATCGGTCTGCTGCGTGATCATGTCGATGGTAATATAACCGACGATACCCTCACTGCGGTTTGCAAACCATTTGAAGAAGCCGTTATATTTCAGCGGTGCGACACGCACCGGCGTACCGTTTAAGTTGATCTGAGTATTGGTATCGACCGAAAACTGAGAAACCAGGTCGGTAAGGCCACCCATCTTGCGCTGCGATAACAGCACCGCAGTATCCTTATCCATCAGCGGTACCTCATCGATATTGACATCGTATTCCGCAATATCTGCCGGTTTTACCTCGATGAGCTCAGAGAGATTCTTCGACTGGAAGATCTCCATAGAAGAAATGCCGCCGACCAATCCGACCACTACAGCCAACGCAATGGCAACACCCGGTACGATAAATGCTGCGATCTTTTTCGGTTTAGCACCTTTGACATAAACCGAAGCCTGACCGGTAAGCAGCAGATCGGAAATCATAAACACGACCGACAAACCGATCAAAAATCCAAAAAACTCCATCGAATGCAGATTACACGCCGGCAAGGTAAAATAATATATTACCGCACCGATCACAAGCGTGATCAAAACTGCAAGAACATGCTTCAAAAACTTTTTCATCGTTAACTCCTTTATTTAGTGGAAGTGATTTCGTCTTCGGTCAGACCGTCCTGTTTGAACATCGTCTCCATGACCGAAATATCTGACGAAATATCCATCACCTTCTCGGCAAACATTTCATCCAGCAATTTCTCGAATGCAGTAGAGATCGTATCGAACATATTCTCGATCTCCTGCTTAGCACTTTGGATATTGCTGCCCTGCACCGGCTGTGCATCAAACTCCTGATATGCCGTCACCAATTTGGTCGTAGTAGGCATATAGTAGTCCATGAATTTCTGCAGCTGATCCAGTTTTTCCGGATGCTTCTCGATCTGCTCATACAGCTTGATGGTGATCGCCTCAAGACGGAACAGTTTATCCGATATCTCCTGACCCGGCAGCGCATCGTTTGCCGCACGGATCTGTCGAATGTACTTCTCGCCCTGTGTACGGATCGCACTGTGGCTTTCTGTCGCGATATTATCGCCGGGCTGAGACAATTCAAAGGTTTTGCGGCGGTTTTCCAACTGCAGGTACTGGTGATAGGTTTCATTATCCAAGATCACACAGGTTTCCTGCGCATCAAAATACACATCAATCAGACCGCCGTTTCGGATCATTTTCTTGATATCGCGTCTGAGATACTTTTTACTGCGCTGTGTTGCGGTGGAAAGCTGATCAAGTGTCATCATCTTATTGTTTTCAAAGAAACGACGGTATTGATTACAGCGTTTTACCTTCTTGCCGATCCCGAATCCCAGCATGGTCATAGCGGTAAAGAATGCTGCTACCGGTGCAGCCCAACCGACAAAGGACGCCATGATATATTCCGGTGTTGCGGATAATGCCATGATCGCTGTACCGATCAAAGCGGTCGGCACCATCGGGATCGCACCGATCAGTCCGAACACCTTAAACAAGGTACTTGCTGTCTGCCCCGGAATACTACCCTGTTTTGCAAGCCATGCTTTATTGTGCGGCTGTATCTTGGTCTGACGTCGTGCAGGTGGTTTTGGCTGTGCAGGAGGGGTTGGCGGCACAGGCGGTTTTGCCTGCTGCCAATTCTGCTGCGGCGGTCTGGTTTGACCGGACGCCGTCTGATAACCGGTGGAAGATGTACGCTGATATCCGCTTTGCTGCTGATTCATATATTGTTTGGCTTTTTCTCCCATGTTATTCACAGCCTGCTCGGCTTTTCTCGCCGCATATTCCGCTGTCTGCTGGATCTTTTGTCCGATCTCGGAACTCTGCTGTCGCTCCAGAACCTGTTTTAAATGATCAAGTTCACGCTCAAAATCATGATTCATCTCAATGTACCAACGATTCCTTTCGGTGGATTTTTTGATTCCCCGCGCGGGGAGATTTTTATTTTTTTAGTCTGCGCATCATACGGACCAAGTAGCCGTCGAAACGGATCTTCATTCCCATTTTCCTTGCCAAATAGATCTGCTCAAAGCGAAGCATCAGCAGATCAAACAGATAAAAAGCAAAATTGCCGGCAGCCAACATCAGGACCATACCGTACTTCATTCCCAATCCGATATCCTGCGCAAGCTGATGCAGTCCGAACAGATAGATGAGTACAAGATATGCACTGACCATTGCGGTGTTGAAAACCGCATATTTAATGACCGTCTGCAAAGACCGGAATCTGCCTTGCAGTTTACGGGCAAGATATTGTTTTAAGAGCGGATAATATCCGAAAAACAATGCAAACAGCATGACCGCCTCCTTATTGGGAAGCAATATCAATCCGAGCAGCGACGATGCCGCATAACAGACCAACGCTGCTTTGTCGGAACATTCCATTCCGATTAAAAAGATCACCACCGCACATGCAGCCGGTACCGTATACTCCATAAACGGAAAAAGTGACGTACCGAGCAGCAGCAAAACGATCAGTGCCGTACCGATTCCGCCGTATGCAGCAGCTTTTGTAACGGGACGAACCCCTTTATTACTCATTTTCACCTCTGATTTATAAGCAAATGGACGAACCGAAAAACAGTTCGCCCATTCCGATCAACAGCAAGGGATCAGATCGCCGCCGATACATTCACAGCAGCAGTCCGCACACAGTAAACCGGAGCATACATCACAGAAATCACAGTCACCGCCGGCTGCACGTCCGCTCTGACGGTAGATATTTCCGTAATTCGCATTGGAAAACCGGCTTGCCTGTTGGAATGCCTGACGGTATTCCACATTGGTCGGATTTAAATTACAAGCAGTATTAAAATGATTCAGCGCATCATCAAACCATCCGCGACGGTAATATGCCATACCGCGCAGATAGTACCACTCAGCATCCCTGCGCTGATGCGGGATACCTTCCAAAACTTCTTCCGCATCCGAGATCCTGCCCTGCGCAAACATCCGTCTGACGTCATAAAGCGGATTATTCTGATTGCTGCTTTGATTCTGATATTGATAACTCTGATGACCGCCACTCTGACCGCGGCGCTTGATATCGCTCATTACGGCATCATACGCGGCATTGACCTCGGTCATTTTCTCCTCAGCCAAATCTTTGAGTGGACTGTCTGCGTAATTATCCGGATGATATTTCTTTGCAAGCGCACGATAGGATTCCTTTACCTGTTCGAGCGAGGCATCCGGTGTAACTCCGAGCACTTCATACGGATCTTTCATCAATATATCTCCATTTCCTTTTGCATCTTATGCTTCTTACAATTCCTGTCTGCAGTCAAATCCATTGCGGCATGCTGCAGTCCAAAATACAACACGTTATCCAAAATCGGCTTCATACGGTAAACCATCAGCAATTCATACGCTTCGATCGCACCGCCGATACAGCGATTGACGGTCTGCATTCCCTCTTTTCTGATTGCGGCGGCATCCTGCTTTGTCAATGTCCCCTCTGCCGGCAAAAACGGATTAAAGTTTTTCTCTTTTTGATCCTTCTCCAGATCGTCCAGCGCGTCCATAAAGTAAACGTATCTTCCGATCTGATAGCCTAAAACATGAAGTACACGTTTTTGCTTTTCATCATCGGAGAGCATTTCAAAAAAAGACGCCATGACCGCACCGGTCGGATCGGCCGCACGGTCCTTGCTGCACTGCGCATGGCTTTCCGCCTGCTGCTGCAT
>JBGUUN010000256.1:0-1918 GCA_045133555.1 Oscillospiraceae bacterium | reverse complement strand
GATATTTTTAAGAAAGGAGCAGAGGAATGATCATCATACATAGCGTAAAAGAAGCCTTCTGGAATGGCTATCGGGATAAACCGTATTACGGAGAGGATTCACTGGAACAGTTTGGATTTATCCACTGCTCCGAGGTATCCACCTACCAATGGGTCGCACCGAATTTCAAAGAGGAGACCGACCCGTATGTCCTGCTTGTGATCGATACCGATCTGCTGCAAAGCCCACTCATCTGGGAAGATCTCAGAAATTGCGGTATGTTCTACCCGCATATCTACGGGCTTTTGAACACAGATGCCGTTATTGCGGTGCTGCCGCACCTTTGGAGCAAAGACAAAGAATGGGTGAAAAATCCCGAACTTCTTGCATACGAAGCTTCGGAAGGGTTAAAACTCATCTACCCGCATCCGAGATACCTCTCCTCCTATCGAGAGGCAAACCGGGAATCCCGGGAAAACGGTGTACCTGCCAATTCCTTCTATGATCCTCAGAAGGAGGATATCTTTGCGACCTTTGAAAACTACCGTCTGGGGATCGGACTGCCAGAAGGATATGTTAAAACCACTTTTTTCTGGCTGGTAGATCGTGACCGCTTTATCGGCGGGATCTCGGTGCGCCATGCACTGACTCCATCTTTGCTCCGTTACGGCGGGCACATCGGATATGCGATCCGTTTCTCCGAATGGGGAAAAGGATACGGAACACAGATGCTGCGCTTGGTGCTGCCGCATGCCAAAGCCATCACCAAAGACAGCCGATTCCTTATCACCTGCGATGACGATAACATCGGATCCGCAAGGGTGATCGAGAAAAACGGCGGTATCCTGGAAAACAAGGTGCAAAACATCATCGACGGAAAAGAGATCACAACACGCAGATACTGGATTACGTTATAAAACAAAAGCTCCCGAATGACATCATTCGGGAGCACAATATAAAAAAGGATATCAGGCGGTAATTTTTGCGTAACGCTCTCTGCCGATGATCTTTAACATCACACAAAGCGGGTCGGTGAGATTACCTCGCAGCATTTCGAAGGTACGGGCACTGCAGCCGCTGACCAACGCTACACCCTGATCGTTTACCTGCACCGGCAGATGACCGTGACGACTCTGCACGTTCCAGAAAACGATCTGCGGCAACTGATAACCGTAAGAATGGAATCTTGCCTCAGCATAGTGAAAATCGCTGATTTCTGCACCGCCAACACATTCGTCAAACTCCATATCACTGATGATATAAAGTTTTTTCGGCATTTGGCTCTGCGGTACCTTGTAGGTAACGGCTTCTTCCAGCAGCAGATCAAATACCGCAGACAAATTGGTGTTAGCCGGTTCATCATACGAAATACAATGAAGCAGTTTATCCAACACGGTATCCCCTTTCAGTTGCACCATCTGCGGTCTTTCCGAGAAAGTGATAAAACGGCCTGCAAACGCACCTTTATTACGATCGGCGTAATAAAGCGCCAGCGAAGAAGCGACCTCGATCGGCAGCGGATCACCCGTGCAGTACATCGAACCGGAGCCATCCATGACCACCAATGCATTTTCATCATCGGTAAAGTCCGGAAGTGCATTCCAGGTGACATCCAGCGAAGCGTATGCGTCTTTATCGATGTCTTCTATTCCGTAAAACAGGAACTGATCTCGAAAAATCGGCTTTACGACTTCGTACGGGTAAAGCGTGTCGGTATGCATCGTCTTTTCGCCTCTTTTTACGGCGGTAAGATACGCTGCATAGCGGGCAGTATCGTTACGGATGAAGGTCTTACTGTATCGCAGCATTGCTTTTGCCGGCTGCGCCCCGTAATCAAACGAGTAATCCCGCTCACGCAGATGATTCTCGATGATCGCGATCTTTTTACGCAGTGCGGAAAGCATCTTGCGGTAACTTCTTTCCTCCATTCCGAGACGGC
>JBGUUN010000255.1:0-5666 GCA_045133555.1 Oscillospiraceae bacterium | reverse complement strand
GTTGATACCGGTCAGGTCGGACGGCAATAAGTCCGGGGTAAACTGAACACGGGAGAATTCACAGGATACGGATTTGGACAGAGCCTTGGCCAGAGTGGTCTTACCGGTACCCGGGATATCCTCAAGCAGGATATGACCGTTGGAGAGCAGGGATACGATGACCTTCTGCACCACTTCATCTTTGCCGCGGATAACGGTAGAGATGTTTTTGAGTAAAGATTCCGCAAGTGCTTTGACTTCGGCTGCATTTGTAACTTTCATAAAATATCCTCCTATTTTCTGCGATATTATATCAAGAATAGTATAGCACAAAAATATGAACGAATTATGTCTAAAATCAAAAATCTGCCGTATTTCAAAAAGTATCGTATAATATTCTTACCGATCGCCGATACTTTACCATACAAAAGAAGGAGGTGCCGCATGAAAAAAGCAAACAGCAGTTCGGGAAAGCTGTTCTGGATCACATTTTTATCCGCTGTGATCGTTTTTCTGATCCTGTTCGGAATCTTTTACTATGTGACCTTAAATGACGATACCAGAGTGGATACCCCCCTGACCGGCATCACAATACCACAGTTTACCGCCGCCGACAGCTTATATTTTCTGTTTTTATACGATGGCGAATTAGACGGCTCCGATCTTTATGCCGCTGTGATCAGCTGTAATACCGCCACCGGTACGGTCACCGACTGTGAACTGGATCTGCGGATCGAAACGCTGATAAACGACAGCCGCAACAGTTTATATCAGCAATATCGGCTGCGCGGGATGCAGGGATTGCTAAGCGGCTGCGAAAACCTGCTGCAGACGAATTTGGACGCCTACATCCGCTGTGATAAGACAGGCATCAAGGCTGCGGCGCAAACCTTCGGCGGAGTCGAACTCACAAGCGGCGATCTGGCGGACCTGATCACCGACGGTATTGCCAATCCGCGCAGTTTTGCAAAAAGCTTTGAAATTCCGGCACAGCGCGGAATTTTGCTGCACCGTTTGATCCAAACGGCATTTACCGATGCAACTACCCTCACACAAACCAAAAATCTGCTCTTTCGGCAGATGGAAACCAACTTCACCGCCTACGATGCATTGGACCACAAGCAGGCAATGGAATCTCTGACAGCAGCAAAGAATTTTACAAGGATGACACTTTCCGCCAAGGAGGTACAGCTTGGGGAGAAAACAGTATATATTCCGGACACCGAACAGTTATCGGCACTCAAAGCCGCAATGAACCGATAAAAAGGGACCGAAGAACGGTCCCTTTGTTCGCATTATTTTTTACGCTTTCCGTCATGGCGCAGCGCGGATGCCGCTGCTTTTCCGGCAAGAATGCCGCTGCCGAATGCAAAGTGCAGATTATATCCGCCGCAGTTGCCGACCACGTCCAAAGTCTCGCCCACAAAGTAAAGTCCCGGACAGCCTTTTAACATAAAGCTTTTCGGATCGAGCTGATGCAATGCGATACCGCCGCCGGTGGTCTGTGCCTGTTTATAATCCATCAATGACAGCTCGGTAAATTCCAGATTTCCGAATGTACCGGCAATGCGCTGAAGCTCTGCTGCCGTCAGCTGCTCTGCCGGAAGATCGAGCTTTTTGCAGCCTGCCGCTTTGAGCACTGCGATTCCCACACGCTTATTGCAAAGTCCGTTTAACATCTGCTCTACGGTACAGCCCTTCATATACCGGATACGGTCGCAAAGCAGCTTTGTCACCTGCTCGGCATCCAGTTCCGGGAACAGATTCAAACCGATGCGATAGGCTGCTTTCGGTTTATTCATACAGTTGGACAACTGCATGATCGCAATACCGGACAAGCCCTGCTCGGTAAACTGGATCTCACCGTCCTCACACGCTAAGATAAGCCCATCACAGTACAGCGATGCGATCGCCTTGACGCGAATGCCCGCAAGTCCCGCGATCTGCTCTTTACTGCAGCGCAGCGGTACCAGACACGGATATTCCGTTACCGTCTGCAGACCGCAGTCTTTGGCAAAGCGCACGCCAAAGCCGTCGGTACCAAACTGCGGACCGGCTTTACCGCCGAATGCGCAGATGACCGATTTTGCATAAATACGCTCACCCGATTCGGTCATCACCATATATTCGCGTCCCTTTTGCGAGATCGCTTTGACTTTACACTCGGTCTTGACCGCAACATGATATTTGTCCAGCCAATACAGCAGCAGATTCAAAAAATCGGCAGCCTGATTGGAGTACGGGTAAACCCTGCCCTGCTCGTCGGTACGGGTGACCAGTCCCAATTTCTCAAAAAATGCAAGCGGCATATCCGCACCGATCGCATCTAACATCTCTTTTGCGCTTAATGTATCGGCGGAATGATAGTGGGAAGCCGCCATATTTCGATTGTCGAGATTGCATCTGCCGTTGCCGGTGGCAAGCAGCTTTTTACCGATGCGCGGATTTTGCTCCAATAACAGCACACGGGTATCCTTTGCGGCATATTTTGCCGCAGAGATCGCTGCCAAAATGCCTGCCGCACCGCCGCCCAATATTACGATCTGATCCATATCACACCTGCCTTATAAAAAAAGTCGGAACGGTATGCACCGCTCCGACCTTGATCCTTACTTGATCTCATGCAGCCAGCCGAATTTGTCCTCGATTCTGCCCATCTGGATACCGGTTAAGGTATCATAGAGTTTCTTGGTGATCGGGCCCATTTCCTCCATGCCGAAGCAAATCTCCTCACCGTGGTCAACGATCTTGCCGACCGGGGAGATAACCGCAGCGGTACCGCATAAGCCGCACTCTGCGAAGTCTTTTAATTCAGAGAGATATACTTCTCTGTGCTCTACCTCAAGACCTAAGTACTCTTTTGCAACCACCATCAGAGAACGACGGGTGATGGACGGCAGAATGCTGTCGGATTTCGGGGTAACAACTTTACCGTCTTTGGTAATGAAGATAAAGTTTGCACCGCCGGTCTCCTCAACTTTGGTGTGAGTAGACGGATCGAGATACATATTCTCATCATAACCCTGCTCGTGGGCATCCACGATCGCATATAAGCTCATTGCATAGTTTAAGCCTGCTTTGATATGACCGGTACCGTTCGGAGCTGCACGGTCATAATCACTGACACGGATGGTCAGCGGTTTTACGCCGCCTTTGAAGTACGGACCTACCGGAGTAACGAAGGTTCTGAACTGATAATCCGCTGCCGGTTTTACGCCGATGACCGGAGAAATACCGAACATATACGGACGGATATACAAAGTAGCACCCGAGCCGTACGGCGGAACATAAGCTTCATTTGCTTTAACAACAGCATCGATCGCTGCCAAGAATTTTTCTTTTTCAAAAACCGGCATCTGCAGACGTTTGCAGGAGTCGATCATACGATCTGCGTTTAAGTCCGGACGGAAGGTGACGATTCTGCCATCCTCGGTGGTATATGCTTTTAAGCCCTCAAAGCAGGTCTGTGCATACTGCAGCACGCCTGCACACTCGCTCATGGTGATGGTCGCATCCGAAGTCAGACCACCTTCATCCCATGCACCGTCTTTATAATTTGCAACAAAGCGCTGCTCGGTCGGAATATAACCAAAGCCGATATTCGCCCAATCGATATTTTTCTTTTCCATATTGATAGCTCCCTTTCGATATCAGATCCAAGACGACTTTTCGTCTAGAACTATATTATAGCACTTCAATACCGATGTTGCAAGCATTTTTTTGTGAACATATGCAGAATTTATTCATAAAAAAATCCTTACACCCTCCCCAAAACGGGAAAGTGTAAGGAAACTTGTTATTTTATGCAATGATGCCGCCGCCGACCACGATATCACCGTCGTACAGCACCACAGACTGTCCTTTGGTCACCGCACGCTGCGGCTCATCGAATACCACCTCGATGGTATCTTCATCCAGCTGCTTGACCGTCGCCCACTGCTCGGTATGGCGATAGCGCACCTTCGCTTTGACCCGCATCGGCTCATACAGATCTTTTACCGAAATCAGATTGATGCCCTTTGCGATCAGGCGGGCAGAACGCAGATCCGCCTCGCTGCCGAGCACCACGGTATTTTCATCCGGGTCTACCTTGCAGACATAATACGGCTCCGGAGCGGAGATATATAGTCCTTTGCGCTGACCGATGGTATAGCGAATGATACCGCGATGGGTACCGAGCTTTTTGCCGTCTGTCGATAAGAAATCGCCTGCCGGATAGGTCTTGCCGCGATAACGCTCGATGAATGCCGCATAGTCGCCGTCCGGGACAAAACAGATATCCTGGCTGTCGCCTTTATTGGCATTGATAAAGCCGTTTTGCTCTGCGATCTCACGCACCTTGGATTTTTCTAAGCCCCCCAGCGGAAATCTTGCCATCTTTAACTGCTCCTGATTTAAGGAATACAGCACATAACTCTGGTCTTTCTTCGGGTCTGCCGCTTTTTTAAGCAGCCATCTGCCGCGGTTTTCATCATATTCCACCTGAGCGTAATGACCGGTGATACAGACATCACAGCCCATTTCCTTCGCTGCATCAAACAGCTTTTCGAATTTCAGATAACGGTTACAGTCGATGCACGGATTCGGGGTCATGCCGTTTTCGTATGCCGACACAAATTTACGGATCACACATTCCTCGAAATGGTCCGCAAAATTGAACACAAAATGCTCCATGCCCAGTGCATGGGAAATATTTCTTGCGTCGTTAACATCCTCATCGGTCACGCAACTGCTTTTTTCATCCATAAACGTGCTGTCAAACAGCTTCATGGTTGCGCCGATACACTCGTATCCCGCATCCTTCATCAAAAGTGCGGCTACACTCGAATCCACGCCGCCGCTCATTGCGATCAATGCTCTCGCCATAATTCCTGTCCTTTCCGCAGATCTGTCTTTCAATCCCTATAATCCAAGTAGTCTTACATATCCTATGATACACGATATTGTACGAAAAGTCAAGTGCTTGACAAATGCGGCATATCGTAGTATAATTCCGTTATCATAAAATCCGCAAAAAAGGAGCGTATGCCATGATCTACCAATCGTTATCAGAGATGGTCGGAAAGACACCGCTGCTGCAGTTGAATCAGTACGCAGCAGCCCAAAATGCCAAAGCCACTCTGCTTGCAAAATTAGAATATCTCAATCCGGCAGGAAGTGCCAAAGACCGCATTGCAAAAGCCATGATCGCAGATGCGGAGGAAAAAGGCTTATTAAAACCGGGTTCTGTCATCATTGAGCCGACCAGCGGCAACACCGGTATCGGTCTGGCTGCCATTGCTGCGGCAAAGGGCTACAAGGTAATCTTGACCATGCCGGACACCATGAGTGCAGAGCGCCGCACCCTGCTCAAAGCATACGGTGCAGAGCTTGTCCTGACCGAGGGCAAAAAAGGCATGACCGGTGCGATCGAAAAAGCAAATGAACTTGCCGCTTCGATCGAAAACAGCTTTATTCCGGGACAGTTTGACAATCCGGCAAACCCTGCGGCACATTATGCCACCACCGGCCCGGAAATCTGGGAGGATACTGCAGGCAAGATCGACATCTTCGTTGCAGGTGTCGGCACCGGCGGCACTTTGACCGGTACGGGCAGATATCTGAAAGAGAAAAACCAAAACCTCAAGATCGTTGCCGTCGAGCCGTTTGATTCTCCGCTGTTATCCGAAGGCAAAGCCGGCCCGCAC